>NZ_JAAGPQ010000130.1:0-17287 GCF_017104985.1 Paraburkholderia sp. Ac-20342
TGCATCGGCGCTGGCCGTGGCGCCCGCGCCGGGCGAAGCGGTCGTCGCGCTGCGCGTAACCCAGGATAGCTGGTTCAGCGTGCGCGACAAGGACGGCAAGGAACTGTTCTCCGGTCTCGTGCATGCGGGGGACCCGAAGCAGGTGACGGGTGTTGCGCCGTTCAAGGTGACGGTCGGCAACAAGGCTGGTCTCGAATCGCTGACGCTCGACGGTCAGCCTGTCGATCCGGCGAAATATGCGGCAGCCAGGGGCAACGTGGCGCGTTTTGCGTTGCCTTGACAGATACGGTGTGCGCCGCGGCCAACCGGGCCGCGGCGCTTTTTCAATTCAGGCGCTGCGTTTTTGCGTAGCGTGTGCGGCGTAAATGGGTTTTTCGATGCAATCCGAAGCTCAATCCCAATCCAGTAGCAAGATCGTTTCAGACGAGCCGGTGTTCGGCGGTTCCGCGATGCGGCGCAAGTCGCACGCGGTCAACGTCCGTTGGGGCGGCCAGCTCGTCACCATCGGCGGCGACGCGCCCGTGCGCGTGCAGTCGATGACCAACACCGACACCGCCGACGCGATCGGCACCGCGATCCAGATCAAGGAGCTGGCGCAGGCCGGCTCGGAACTGGTGCGCATCACGGTGAACACACCAGAAGCGGCGGCGGCCGTGCCGGCGATCCGCGAGCAGCTCGACCGTATGGGCGTGATGGTGCCGCTCGTCGGCGACTTCCATTACAACGGCCATCTGTTGCTGCGCGACTATCCTGGCTGTGCGGAAGCGCTGTCGAAGTACCGCATCAACCCGGGCAACGTCGGGCACGGCGCGAAGCGCGACACGCAGTTCGCGCAAATGATCGAGGCGGCGGTCAAGTACGACAAGCCGGTTCGCATCGGCGTGAACTGGGGCAGTCTCGACCAGGACCTGCTCGCGAAGATGATGGACGAGAACGGCTCGCGCGCCACGCCGTGGGAAGCGCAAAGCGTGATGTACGAAGCGCTGATCCAGTCGGCGATCGGCTCGGCCGAACGCGCGGTCGAACTCGGCCTCGGGCGCGACCAGATCATCCTGTCGTGCAAGGTCAGCGGCGTGCAGGACCTGATCGCGGTGTACCGCGAACTCGCGCGCCGCTGCGACTTCGCGCTGCATCTGGGCCTGACCGAAGCGGGCATGGGCTCGAAGGGCATTGTCGCGTCGACGGCGGCGCTGTCGGTTCTGCTGCAGCAGGGCATTGGCGACACGATCCGTATTTCGCTGACACCGGAACCGGGCGCGTCGCGCACCGGCGAAGTGATCGTCGGCCAGGAAATCCTGCAGACCATGGGGCTGCGTTCGTTCACGCCGATGGTGATCGCGTGCCCCGGCTGCGGCCGCACCACGAGCACGCTGTTCCAGGAACTCGCCTCGCAGATCCAGACCTATCTGCGTCAGCAGATGCCGGTGTGGCGCGACCAGTATCCCGGCGTCGAACAGATGCACGTCGCGGTGATGGGCTGCATCGTCAACGGCCCGGGCGAGTCGAAGCAGGCCAATATCGGCATCAGCCTGCCGGGCTCCGGCGAAAACCCGGCCGCGCCGGTGTTCATCGACGGCGAGAAGGTGAAGACGCTGCGCGGCGAGAACATCGCGCAAGAATTCCAGCAAATCGTGAGCGACTACGTCGAGCGCCGTTATGGCCGCGCCGACGCGCTCAACTAAATAGCGGCGATCGAAATACAGATGACTGAACAGAAGAAAAAGCTCGAGAAGCTGTCCGGTGTGAAGGGCATGAACGACATCCTGCCGCAGGAAGCCGGGCTCTGGGAATTTTTCGAAACCACCGTCAAGTCGATGCTGCGTTCGTACGGATACCAGAATATCCGCACGCCGATCGTCGAGCATACGCAGCTGTTCACGCGCGGTATCGGTGAGGTGACCGACATCGTCGAAAAAGAGATGTACAGCTTTACCGACGCATTGAACGGCGAAAACCTGACCATGCGCCCGGAAAACACGGCGGCGGTCGTGCGTGCGTCGATCGAGCACAACATGCTGTACGACGGTCCGAAGCGCCTGTGGTACGTCGGCCCGATGTTCCGTCACGAGCGTCCGCAGCGCGGCCGTTATCGGCAGTTCCATCAGGTCGGCGTCGAGGCGCTCGGCTTCGCGGGTCCGGACGCGGACGCGGAAATCATCATGATGTGCCAGCGCCTGTGGGACGACCTCGGCCTCACCGGCATCAAGCTCGAAATCAACTCGCTCGGCCTTGCTGAAGAGCGCGCCGCGCATCGCGTCGAACTGATCGCGTACCTCGAAAAGCACATGGACGTGCTCGACGAAGACGCGAAACGCCGTCTCTACACGAACCCGCTGCGCGTGCTCGATACGAAGAACCCGGCGTTGCAGGAAGTCGCGCAGAACGCGCCGAAACTGATCGATTTTCTCGGCGAAGAATCGCGCGCGCACTTCGAAGGCCTGCAGCGTCTGCTGAAAGCGAACAATCTGCCGTTCACGATCAACCCGCGTCTCGTGCGCGGTCTCGATTACTACAATCTGACCGTGTTCGAGTGGGTCACCGACAAGCTCGGCGCGCAAGGCACGGTCGCGGCGGGCGGCCGCTACGATCCGCTGATCGAGCAGCTGGGCGGCAAGCCGACGGCGGCGTGCGGCTGGGCGATGGGCGTCGAGCGCATTCTCGAACTGCTGAAGGAAGAGAACCTCGTGCCCGAAGACGAGGGCTGCGACGTGTACATGGTCCATCAGGGCGACGCGGCGCGCGAGCAGGCCTTCATCATCGCTGAGCGTCTGCGCGATACCGGCCTCGACGTGATCCTGCATTGCAGCGCGGACGGCCAGTCGGCGAGCTTCAAGTCGCAGATGAAGCGCGCCGACGCGAGCGGCGCCGCGTTCGCGGTCGTGCTCGGCGAAGACGAGATCGCCAACGGCACGGTCGGCGTGAAACCGCTGCGCGATACGTCCAACGGCGGTAAGAACGAGCAACAGAACGTGCTGGCCGAAGACTTGACCGAATATCTAATCAATGCGATGGTTGCAACCGCCGAAGACGGCGACGACTGATCGCGATGTCGTCGGGCCGGCTGGCTCGACACGAACACGTAGCAAGAAAGAGGAAATCGCCGGGCGATGAGTTACCACGACGAACAAGAATCGATTGAAAGTCTGAAGGCATGGTGGAATCAGTGGGGCAACGCGACCACGTGGATCGTGCTGGCGGTATTGTTGGCGGGTGCGGGCTGGAACGGCTGGAATTTCTGGCAGCGACGTGAGGCAGCGCAAGCCGCGGTGCTGTATGACCAGGTGCAGCAGGCCGTGGCAGCGGGCGACAAGGACAAGGTCACCCGCGTGGCCGCCGACATGGAAGACAAGTTCGGCCGCACCGCTTACGCGCAGATGACCGCGCTCGGTGCAGCCAAGGCGCTCTACGCGGCCGGCGACGAAGCTGGCGCGAAGGCGCAACTGCAATGGACCATCGATCACGCGAAGGACGACGAGTTCAAGCAGATCGCGAAACTGCGCATGGCTTCGCTGCTGCTCGACGACAAGGCTTACGACCAGGGTCTCGCGCTGCTCGCCGAGCCGCAGTCGGATGCCTTCAAGGGTATCGTGGCGGACCGCCGCGGCGATCTGCTCGCTGCTCAAGGCAAGCACGACGATGCGCGCGCGGCCTACAAGATCGCGCTCGACTCGCTGTCGAAGAGCGACAGTTCGGCGCGCCAGTTGATCCAGTTCAAGCTCGATGCGCTCGGCGGCTGAGCGTCTTGCGCGACGCGCCATGAGCCACGACCGCAAGACGGTTTCCTTTAATTAATCTCCTGAATGCTTCGTCCACCGATGAATCTGCTGAAACGTTACGCTGTGCCCGTTATCTGTGCGATGGCCGTTCTCTCGCTGGCGGCTTGCTCATCCACGAAAGACGTGCGCCGTGTGCCGACGCCGCTCACCGAGTTCAAGCCTGTGCTCGACGTGCAGCAGTCCTGGTCGGCGAGTGTGGGCAAGGCGGGCCGTTACCTGTTCTCGCCGGTCGCGGTCGGCAATGCCGTGTACGCCGCCGGCGCGAACGGCACCGTCGCGAAGATCGACGCGCAAACCGGCAAGGACGTGTGGCGCACCAAGCTGCACGACGACCTCTCGGCGGGCGTCGGCAGCGACGGCACGCTGACGGCGGTCGGCGGCCTGAAGGGCGACGTGTACGTGCTCGGCGCGGACGGCAAGGAACTGTGGACCGCCAAGGCTCCCGGCGAGATCATTTCGCCGCCGCTGGTCGGCAACGGCCTCGTGATCGTGCGCACGGTCGACGGTCAGATCGTCGCGTTCAACGGGCAAACGGGCGAGCAGAAATGGAACTACCGCAACCGCGCGGTGCCGCTCAACCTGCGCGTGTCGTCGGGCATGACGTTCGCGGGCGACGCGGCGGTGCTGGCCGGTTTCCCGGGCGGCTCGTTCTCGGCGATCAATCTGCAAACCGGCGACAACTACTGGCAAACGCCGGTGTCGTATCCGAAGGGCGTGACCGAAGTGGAGCGCATCAACGACGTGACCGGCCCGCCCACGCTGGTCGGCTCGCAGACCTGTGCGGTGACGTTCCAGGGCCAGATTGGCTGTTTCGACGCGAACTCGGGCCGCTCGCTATGGAGCAAGGCATTCTCGAGCACGAGCGGCCTCGCGCAGGATGATCGCAGCGTGGTCGCCGCCGACGACTGGTCGGTCGTCTCCGCGTTCGACGGGAGTAATGGCTCGGTGCTGTGGAAGAACGAGTCGCTGAAGAACCGCGATCTGAGCGTGCCGATGCTGCTCGGCCGCGCGGCCGTATTCGGCGACTACCAGGGTTACGTGCACTTTCTGTCGAACGCCGATGGCACGCTCGTCGCGCGCATGAAGACCGACGGCAGCGCAATTAGCGCGGCGCCGGTGCTGGCCGGCGACACGCTGGTCGTGCAGACACGCGACGGCGGCCTGTTCGGTTTCCGCCCGCGCTGATCGCAGGGCATGCTGTTTGGCGCGCAGGCCGGTTTTGCCGGCCGCGCGCGTTTTAACTGAGAGTCGGGCTGGGAATCTGGCTGAAAAGCGAGGTTTGAACCGGCGCCTGAACGTGCTGGCGAGTGTCGGGCGCCTTGGGTCGATGGATCGGTCTGTTTGCCGGGTTGCTCGCGCAGACTCAAAAGAAGAAATCCGCCGGACGGGCTGGTCCGGCAAGTCGGATCGGAAGCTGTCCCGCTCGTCATGCGCGGTGGCTCGCGCGCCTTTTTTGCGGCATCGTGAAGAAGAGCGCGATCGCATGCGCAGGCGAGCCGTTGCGCAGCGAAGTCTGAATCCGGCGGCTCCCTGGTGCCGCCCGCAGCCCACCGCCGTCCGCCCGGATGCGCCTATCGAACGCACATCCGGAGCTGGCTGAATTCGTGATAATTTCGTCAAAACGCCGCCGCGCGGCGGCCTGACGTCGCTACGCGTGCGATCGGCTCCGATCCCGCGTTTCACCGTGAACAATATCTGATGAAACCCGTTATTGCCCTCGTCGGGCGCCCCAATGTGGGGAAATCCACGCTGTTCAACCGCCTCACGCGCTCGCGTGACGCACTGGTTGCCGATCTGCCAGGTCTCACGCGCGATCGTCACTATGGCGAAGGGCGCACCGGCGAGCGGCCGTATCTGGTCGTCGACACCGGCGGCTTCGAGCCGGTCGCGAAGGACGGCATCCTGCACGAGATGGCGCGGCAAACGCGCCAGGCGGTCGAGGAATCGGACGTGGTCGTGTTCATCGTCGACGGCCGCAACGGCCTCGCGCCGCAGGACAAGTCGATTGCCGACTATCTGCGCAAGGTCGGCCGGCCGATCTTCCTCGTCGTCAACAAGGCCGAGGGCATGAAGTACACCAACGTCGCCGCCGATTTCTACGAGCTCGGCCTCGGCGACCCGCGCGCGATTTCGGCGGCGCACGGCGATGGTGTTACCGACATGATCGACGAGGCGCTCGCAGTCGCCTACGCCGGTCAGCCCGAAGAGAGCGAGGAAGGCAAGGAAGCGCGCGGCGTGAAGATCGCGATCGTCGGCCGGCCGAACGTCGGCAAGTCGACGCTGATCAACGCGCTGGTCGGCGAGGAGCGCGTGATCGCGTTCGACATGCCGGGCACCACGCGCGATTCGATCTATGTCGACTTCGAGCGCAACGGCAAGCCGTACACGCTGATCGACACGGCCGGTTTGCGCCGCCGCGGCAAGGTGTTCGAAGCGATCGAAAAGTTCTCGGTCGTGAAGACGCTGCAATCGATCTCGGACGCGAACGTCGTGATCCTGCTGCTCGACGCGCGCCAGGATATCTCGGACCAGGACGCGCACATCGCCGGTTTCGTCGTCGAGCAGGGCCGTGCGCTCGTGGTCGGCGTGAACAAATGGGACGGCCTCGATCCGCATGTGCGCGAGCGCACCAAGGGCGATCTCGAGCGCAAACTAAAATTTCTCGACTTCGCCAAATTCCATTTCATTTCCGCCGCGGAAAAAACCGGAATCGGGCCGCTGATGCGCTCGGTCGACGACGCCTACACGGCCGCGATGTCGAAGCTGCCGACGCCGAAACTGACGCGCGCGCTGATCGAGGCGGTCGAATTCCAGCAGCCGCGCCGTCGCGGGCCGGTGCGTCCGAAGCTGCGTTACGCGCACCAGGGCGGCCAGAATCCGCCGATCATCGTGATTCACGGCAATGCGCTCGATGCGATTACCGATACCTATAAGCGCTACCTGGAAAACCGCTTCAGGGAAACTTTCAAGCTGATGGGCACTCCATTGCGAATAGAGTTCAGATCCTCGACGAACCCTTACGCGGACAAAGGCTAAAAGAACGCCGGGTCTCGCGGCGAGCCGGAGCCAGGCCTCGCCGCGAAGCCGGGAGCAGAGCCTGAAACCCGCGTGCGTGCTGGGTTTGGCCGAATGGCCGGGCGCCGCGCGTGGAAATGAAAATCAGCTATAGTGTAGCGGTTGGTGGCGGATCTCTTTTTCTTCGTCGCCAATTCAGTCAACCTGCAAAAAAATACGGAGTTTGCTATGAGCAACAAAGGGCAATTGTTACAAGACCCGTTTTTGAACGCACTGCGTAAAGAGCATGTGCCGGTGTCGATCTATCTGGTCAACGGCATCAAGCTTCAAGGGAACATCGAATCGTTCGACCAGTACGTCGTGTTGCTCCGGAATACGGTCACCCAGATGGTCTACAAGCACGCTATCTCGACAGTCGTGCCGGCCCGTCCGGTGAATTTCCACCCGGATTCCGAACAGTCCTAACCCTCGCCGCGGCCGGCACGATGTCGCCCGTTGGCGATTCTCTTCCGGCCGCGTCATTTTGATACCCTCCAATTTGATCAATGCAGCGCTTGTTGGCATCGACTTCGGCAAGATCGATTTCGAAGCCAGTCTCGAAGAACTCAGCCTGCTCGCGCAAAGCGCGGGCGCGAATCCCGTAGTCACCCTCACCGGACGCCGTTCCAGTCCCGACGCGAAGATGTTCGTCGGCAGCGGCAAGGCGGAAGAACTGCGCCTTGCGTGCGAAGCGAACGACATCGAACTCGTGATCTTCAACCATGCTCTGGCGCCTGCGCAGCAGCGCAATCTGGAGCGGGCGCTTAACCGGCGCGTGGTCGATCGCACGAGTCTCATCCTCGATATTTTTGCGCAGCGCGCCCGCAGCCACGAAGGCAAGCTGCAGGTCGAACTCGCGCAGTTGCAATATCTGTCGACCCGGCTGATTCGCGCGTGGACCCACCTCGAACGCCAGAAGGGCGGTATCGGTTTGCGCGGCCCCGGCGAAACGCAGCTCGAAACCGACCGCCGGCTGATCGGCGAGCGCATCAAGGCGCTCAAGATCCGTCTCGACAAGCTGCGCCGCCAGCATGGCACGCAGCGTCGCGCGCGCAATCGCAACCAGACGATGTCGGTGTCGCTCGTGGGCTATACGAACGCGGGCAAGTCCACGCTCTTCAACGCGCTGACCAAGGCGCAGGCGTACGCGGCCGACCAGCTGTTCGCGACGCTCGACACGACTTCGCGGCGCGTCTATCTCGGCGACGAAGCGGGGCAGGTCGTCGTGTCCGACACGGTCGGCTTCATTCGCGAATTGCCGCACCAGCTGGTCGCGGCGTTTCGCGCGACGCTCGAGGAAACCATTCACGCCGATCTGCTGCTGCACGTGGTCGATGCGTCGAGCGCGGTGCGGCTCGACCAGATCGACCAGGTCAACGAGGTGCTGCACGCGATCGGCGCGGATACGGTCCGGCAGGTGCTCGTGTTCAACAAGATCGACGCGGTGCCCGAGCTGGCGGCCCGTGGCGAGGCGGTCGAGCGGGACGAGTATGGTAATATTTCGCGCGTCTTTTTGAGCGCGCGCACGGGGCAGGGGCTTGATACGTTGCGCGCCGCCATCGCTGAAATCGCTACAGCCGAACCGCTTGCCGACATGCCGTTCGACCCGTCGGAAGACATCCGTACGACAGAACCGCGCGAGAACCACAAGATTCCAGAACTCGGGCACTGACCCGTTCCAATTGCACTGATCCGCTGTCTACTCTGGTGAACGAACACAGGTGAACGATTACAACGAGCGGAGTATCTGGCTGCGTATGCGCGCCTTGCTTTCACTGAACGATCCGCGTTGGGGCCGGGGCGACGGCAATGGCGACCGGCAGCGTCCGAACGATCCAAAGCGTCCGGCTCGCGACGGTGAAGGTCCGCCCGATCTCGACGAAATGTGGCGCGATTTCAACCGCCGCTTGAGCCGGATGTTCGGCCGCAAGGGCGGCGGTGTCGGCGGCGGCCGTCCGGACAACGGGCGTGGCGCACGCATCGGCGTCGGCATCGTGATCGGCGTGCTGATCGCGATCTATCTCGGCAGCGGCGTATTCGTCGTGCAGGACGGTCAGGCCGCCGTCGTCATGCAGTTCGGCAAGTATCGCTATACTGCGGGGCAGGGCGTGCACTGGCGTCTGCCGTATCCGTTCGAAGCGCACGAGTTCGTCAACGTCGGGCAGATCCGCCAGATCGAGATCGGCCGCAGCAACGTGGTGCGTCTCGCGAACGTGAAGGACGCGGCGATGCTCACGCACGACGGCGATATCGTCGACGTGCGCTTTGCGGTGCAATACCAGGTGCGCAAGCCGACCGACTTCCTCTTTCGCGGTGTCGATCCCGACCAGAGCGTGGCGTATGCCGCGCAGGCGACGGTGCGCGGCATCGTCGGCGCGCAGAGCACCGCCGATCTCCTCGCTCAGGATCGCGAAACATTGCGTCAGCAGTTGATGGCCGCGATCCAGCAATCGCTCGACCAGTACGAGTCCGGTCTCGCCGTGACGGGCGTGACGATCCAGAGCGTGCAGGTGCCCGAGCAGGTGCAGTCCGCGTTCGAAGACGCCGCTCGCGTGCGCGACGAAAACGAGCGCGCGAAACGCGATGCCGAGGCCTATGCGGCCGATCTGCTGCCGCGCGCGCAAGCCGACGTCGCGCGTCAGATCGAGGACGCGAAAACCTATAGCCAGAATACGGTGGCGCAGGCGCAGGCCGAGGCCGAGCGCTTCGGGCAGGTCTACGCGCAATACTCGAAGGCGCCTGCCGTGGTGCGCTTCCGCCTGTACATGGAAACCATGCAGCAGATTTATTCGAATGCGACCAAGGTGTTCGTCGACGCGAAGAACGGCAACAACGTGCTGTATCTGCCGCTCGACAGACTGGTCGAACAGAACCGCGAACGCCAGGCAGCGGCTGCAGCCGCTTCGGCCGCCACCGCTGCGAGCGCGCCGCCGGCGGCGAGCGCGGCGGATGGGGCCGCCGCTTCGGCTGCCTCGGCTCCGGCCGATACCGGCGCCTCGGCCGATACCCCGGCGGCTTCGCCAGCTTCTCCAGCTTCCCCTGCCGCCGCGGCCACGCCCGCGAGCCGGGCCGCCGGTGTGTCGCTGCGTTCGCGCGAAGCCTTCCGCAATCGCATGCGCGAAGACGACGTTCAATAAGGAGCGCGATACATGAACAGAATCATTGCGCTCGTCGTCGCGGTCGTCATCGTGCTGCTCGCGGCTTCGTCGATGGTATTCGTCGTCGATCAACGCCATATGGCCGTGCTGTCTGCGCGCGGCGACGCGGCGCCCACCCTGCTTGGCCCGGGCCTGCACGTCAAGCTGCCGCCGCCGCTGCAAACGGTCACGCTCGTCGACAATCGCATCCAGTCGCTCGACGCGCCGGACGAAGATCATTACGTCACGTCGGATAAAACCGAACTGCTCGTCAACCCGGTCATCAAGTTTCGCGTGACCGATCCGCTCAAGCTGGTCGCCGAAACGAAGGGCGACGTGCAAAGCCTGCCGGACCGGCTCGCGCTGCTGTCGCGCGGCGCGCTCGGCGACGCCTTCGGCAAGTTCACGCTGTCCGATGCGCTTGCCAAACAGCAGGCCGTCGCCGACGAGGCGCGCGGCGCGCTCGATAAGGGCGCGGCATCGTTCGGCGTGTCGGTGGTGGACGTGCAGCTCACGCGCGTGGATTTTCCGGCGGCCATGGCCGACTCGGTCTTCAAGCGCATGATTGCCGCACGCGAACAGGCCGCAGCCGACGAACGCGCGAAGGGCACGGCGCAAGCGGACCAGATCCGCGCGGACGCGCTCGCGAAGCAGCAGGCGGTGCTCGCGGACGGTCTTGCGCAGGCGCAGGGCATTCGCGGCGAAGGCGATGCGAAGGCCGCGGAAATCGCCGCCGAGGCGTTCAACAAGGACCCGCAGTTCTACCAGTTCTATCTGAGCATGCAGGCGTACCGGAAGACCTTCAAGCCGGGCGATCTGATCGTGGTCGATTCGAACAGCGAGTTCTTCCGCTTCATGCGCAGCCCGAGTGGCGGCGCCGCTCCGGACGCTGCCGCGCCGCCCCGCAAACGCTGATTACCGAAGGCCGCGGCATCCGCATCGCGGCCACTTCATTCGCATGGACATAGCCGGCTCGTTACTGCTCGCGATCGCCTTGATGCTGATTATCGAAGGCATGTTTCCCTTCGTTTTTCCGGCCGCCTGGCGCGACACGTTCCGTAAAATAGCGGAGCGGCCGCCGCATCACATTCGTGTCGGCGGACTCATCGTGATGCTGCTCGGGCTGATCCTGCTGCTTATCGCGACCTGAAGTAACGGAAGTTTTGCGGGACGTCTGCCGCGCGAGCGGCGGCGCACGAAACGCGGCGCGTCAGCTTCGCACGCCGGCCATGCCGCCGCCCCGTCGATTCTTCACGTGCTTGCGAAACGGGCGCGCTAAGGGACCTAACGAGGGACATGACGGGGGGCCGCCGAGCACCGCCCGAACGCTTGCCCCAGCCGCCAGAATCGAGCCGCTGGACGCCATTCACACTCACTTACCCGGCGTTTCAAGACGCCGTGTTCAACGCCGTAGGACTGTATCGATGTCGACCTGGTTGCTTCCCGAGAATATTGCCGACGTGCTGCCGTCGGAGGCCCGCAAGATCGAAGAATTGCGGCGTCATCTGCTCGATCGTTTTCGCTCGTACGGCTACGAGATGGTCATGCCGCCGCTGCTCGAATACCTCGAGTCGCTCCTGAGCGGCGGCGGCCACGATCTGAACCTGCGCACCTTCAAGCTCGTCGATCAGCTGTCCGGCCGCACGCTCGGCCTGCGCGCCGACATCACGCCGCAGGTCGCGCGTATCGATGCGCATCTGCTGAACCGTCAGGGCGTCACGCGCCTGTGCTATGCGGGCAATGTCGCGCATACGCGGCCGCGCGGTCTGCATGCGACGCGCGAGCAGATCCAGATCGGCGCGGAAATCTACGGTCATGCCGGTCTCGAAGCGGACCTCGAAATCCAGCAACTGATGCTCGACGCACTGCGTCTTGCCGGTCTCGACAAAGTGCGCCTCGACCTCTGCCATGCAGGCGTGCTCGCCGCGCTGATCGAAGCCGAGCCGGCCGCGCAAGCCCTGGGCCAGACGCTCTACGACGCGCTCGCGGGCAAGGACGTGCCGCGTCTCGTCGAGATGACGGCGCAATTCTCGCCGGTGATTCGCGACGCGCTGCGCGCGCTGCCCACGTTGTACGGCGACGCGTCGGTGCTCGAGGAAGCGCGCGCGCGTCTGCCGAACTCGCCGGCCATCGCCCGCGCGCTCGACGACCTCGCGTTCCTCGCGAGCCAGGTCGAGGGCGCCGAAGTGATGATCGATCTCGCCGATCTGCGCGGCTACGCGTATCACAGCGGCGTGATGTTTTCCGCCTACGTGGACGGCGTGCCGAACGCGGTCGCGCGCGGCGGCCGTTACGACCACGTCGGCCAGGCCTATGGCCGCGCGCGCGCGGCAACCGGCTTCTCGCTCGATCTGCGCGAAGTCGCGCGCATCTCGCCGATCGAAGCGCGCAGCAGCGCGATCCTCGCGCCGTGGCGGCATGACGAGGCGCTGCGTGTCGCGGTCGCTGCGCTGCGCGATACGGGCGAAGTCGTGATCCAGGCGCTGCCTGGCCACAAGCACGATCTCGATGAATTCGCATTCGATCGCATGTTGGTCGAGCGCAACGGCGCCTGGGTTGTCGAACCGCGCGCTTGAGGCATACCTGAGCCGTACCTGGGCGGCGCCCGAGAGCCGTCGCCTGGGTGCGTGCCGGCCAGACCTGTCCAGGGCTCGTCCCCGCGTGCGCCACAGGGCGGCGAAGCCGCCGCCAGAACCCGGCAGCGGCAAGGCCGCTGCAAGCTGCCGCGCAACTTTCCCCATACTCAACATAACGTGCATGCCGTTGAGCGGAAACGGAAAAATTCCGGAAGCTTCCGCGAACCTAGGTAGAATACGTTTTTAACCAGCTTACGAAACAACATGTCTGCCAGCGCAGTGAATGTGAACCCCGGGCGCAACGTCGTCGTCGTGGGTACCCAGTGGGGTGATGAAGGCAAGGGCAAGATCGTCGACTGGCTGACGGACCACGCTCAAGGCGTCGTTCGCTTCCAGGGCGGTCACAATGCCGGTCACACGCTTATCATCGGCGGCAAGAAAACCATCTTGCGTCTGATTCCGTCGGGCATCATGCATCCCGGCGTCGCGTGCTACATCGGCAATGGCGTCGTGTTGTCGCCGGAAGCGCTGTTCAAGGAAATCGGCGAGCTCGAAGCCGCCGGCATCGACGTTCAGAAACGTCTGTTCATTTCCGAAGCCACCACGCTGATCCTGCCGTACCACATCGCGATCGACCAGGGCCGCGAAGCGCGCCGCGGCGCGGGCAAGATCGGCACGACCGGCCGCGGCATCGGCCCGGCCTACGAAGACAAGGTCGCGCGCCGTGGCCTGCGCGTGCAGGACCTGTTCGATCCGCAAGCGTTTTCCGAGCGTCTGCGCGAAAACCTCGACTATCACAACTTCGTGCTCACGCAGTACCTCGGCGCCGCCGCAGTCGACTTCCAGCAAACGCTCGACACGATGCTGAGCTACGCCGACCGTCTGAAGCCGATGGTCACCGACGTGTCGCGCCGTCTCTACGACGTCAACGCCAACGGCGGCAATCTGCTGTTCGAAGGCGCGCAGGGCACGCTGCTCGATATCGACCACGGCACCTATCCGTTCGTCACGTCGAGCAACTGCGTCGCGGGTGCGGCGACTGCCGGCGCGGGCGTCGGTCCGCAAAAACTGAACTACATTCTCGGCATCACGAAGGCGTACTGCACGCGCGTCGGTTCGGGTCCGTTCCCGAGCGAACTGTACGACGCCGACAACGCCTCGCGTCAGGACCCGATCGGCCTCGAACTCGCCACCGTCGGCAAGGAATTCGGCTCGGTCACGGGCCGTCCGCGCCGCACCGGCTGGCTCGACGTCGCCGCGCTGCGCCGCTCGATCCAGATCAACGGCGTCTCGGGCCTGTGCATGACCAAGCTCGACGTGCTCGACGGCCTCGATGAAGTGAAGCTGTGCGTCGGCTACACGGTCGACGGCCAGAACGTCGATCTGCTGCCGCGCGGCGCGACCGAAGTCGCGCGCTGCGTGCCCGTCTACGAAATCTTCGCGGGCTGGAAGGAAAGCACGGTCGGCATCAAGGAATGGGACAAGCTGCCGGCCAACGCGCGCGCGTATCTCTCGCGCGTGCAGGAAGTCGCCGGTATTCCTATCGACATGGTTTCCACCGGTCCGGATCGCGAAGAAACGATTCTGTTGCGTCACCCGTTCAAGGTTTGAGTCATGCAGGGCGTACCGATGATCGCGATGAAAGATCCGCGTAACGACGAGAAGAACCTGTGGGTCGGCTGGGACGAGTATCACCGGCTGATCGAACTGCTCGCGCTGACCGTGCACGAGTCGGGCTGGAAGTTCGACAAGATCCTGTGCCTTGCGCGCGGCGGCCTGCGCGTCGGCGACCAGCTCTCGCGCATCTACGATCTGCCGCTGGCGATTCTCGCCACGAGTTCGTATCGCGAAGCGGCCGGCACGGAGCAGGGCGAACTCGACATCGCGCAATACATCACGATGACGCGCGGCGAACTGCAGGGCAATGTGCTGCTCGTCGACGACCTCGTCGATTCGGGCGTCACGCTCGCACGCGTGCAGCAGCATCTGAAGGAGCGCTATCCGGCCATCACCGCGGTGCGCTCGGCCGTGCTGTGGTACAAGGGCTGCTCGAAGGTGAAGCCCGACTATCACGTGCAGTACCTGGCCACGAACCCGTGGATTCATCAGCCGTTCGAGGAATGGGACACGGTGCGTCCGCATAACCTCGGTGCGTGGATCAAGCGCGGCATTGCGCAGGCGCAGGAGTCGTCGGGCCAGTGATGCCTATCCCGCGCCTTACACGTGTTTTACATTCGTGTATCGCGCGGTTTTCATCCAGTGTTCATCGCCGTGTTCATCGCCGTATTCAGAAAACGGAGCCCAGCCGGGCTCCGTTTTTTTTGTGGGCGCGGCACGGCGTCGGCTATCCTTCAGCGTATCGCGAAGCCGGTGCGCGAGATGCCGGCCATATGATCCCCAATGCAGCAGACGCGTTCATATCGCAGTGCTACACTGCGCGGACCATCCACGTCGCGTATCCACAACAAGGCGGGCGGCGTCAGATGGGGAGTTTAGAATAGCGGTCGTTTTTTCCGCCTGGGAACGGATCCTCTCGCGTCTATGACAGATAACAATCACGCACACAAGCAGCCGCTGTCTTCCCTTGCGATTGCCGCGATCGGAGTGGTGTTCGGCGACATCGGCACAAGCCCGTTGTATTCGCTTAAAGAGGCTTTCAGTCCGTCGCACGGCATTCCGTTGACCGATCAATCGATTCTCGGCGTGATCTCGCTGCTGTTCTGGGCGATCGTGATCGTGGTCGGCATCAAGTACGTGCTGTTCGTGATGCGGGCCGACAACAACGGCGAAGGCGGCGTGCTCGCGCTGATGGCGCTCGCGTTGCGCTCGCTCGATCAGAAGTCGAAGATGGCCGGCCTGCTGATGATGCTCGGCATCTTCGGCGCCTGCATGTTTTATGGCGACGCGGTAATCACACCGGCCATTTCGGTGATCTCGGCGGTCGAGGGTCTCGAGATTGCCGCGCCGCATCTGTCACACCTGGTGCTGCCGCTCACGATCGTGATCCTGATCGTGCTGTTCTGGATCCAGCGGCATGGCACGGCCACGGTCGGCCGGCTGTTCGGCCCCATCATGGTGCTGTGGTTCATCGTGCTGGCCGCGCTCGGCCTGTGGCACATCATCCAGTCGCCGAGCGTGATCCGCGCGCTCAATCCGTACTATGCCTACACGTTCATGGCCGCGCACGTGCTGCAGGCCTACGTGGTGCTCGGCTCGGTCGTGCTGGTGCTGACCGGCGCCGAGGCGCTCTACGCGGACATGGGCCACTTCGGCGCGAAGCCGATCCGCATGGCCTGGTACATTCTCGTGATGCCGTCGCTGGTGCTCAATTACTTCGGCCAGGGCGCGCTGCTGATGCACGACGCGAAGGCCATCGAAAATCCGTTCTTCCTGCTCGCGCCGGACTGGGCGCTGCTGCCGCTCGTCGTGCTGTCGACGGTGGCGACCGTGATCGCGTCGCAGGCGGTGATTTCGGGCGCGTATTCGCTGACGAGCCAGGCGATCCAGCTCGGCTACGTGCCGCGCATGAAGATCCTGCACACGTCGGACCTCGCGATCGGGCAGATCTATGTACCGGTCGTGAACTGGATGCTGCTCTTCATCATCCTGTGCATCGTGATCGCGTTCAAGAGCTCGGATAATCTCGCCGCCGCGTACGGTATCGCGGTGACGGCCACGATGGTGATTACGACCGTGCTCGCGTGCGTGGTGATGGTGAACGTGTGGAACTGGAACAAGCTGCTCGTCGCGCTCATCATCGCCGTGTTCATGGCGGTCGACCTGGGCTTCTTCGGCGCGAATCTGCTGAAGGTCGAAGAGGGCGGCTGGCTGCCGCTCGGCATCGGCGCGCTGCTGTTCTTCCTGCTGATGACGTGGTTCAAGGGCCGCATGCTCGTCAAGGAGCGCACGGCCGCCGACGGTATTCCGCTGATGCCGTTCCTGCAGGGGCTGCTCGCGCATCCGCCGCATCGCGTGTCGGGCACTGCGATCTATCTGACCGGCAGCGATTCGCTGGTGCCGGTGAGCCTGCTGCACAACCTCAAGCACAACAAGGTGCTGCACGAGCGCACGATCTTCCTGACTTTCGTCACGCGCGATATCCCCTACGTGAACGATGCCGAGCGCGTAACGGTCAGGGATATGGAGGGCGGCCTGTGGCTCGTGAAGGCAGCCTACGGCTTCAACGAAACGCCGGACGTGAAGGCGGTGCTGCTCGACGTCGGCCGCACGCACGACATGACCTTCGAGCTGATGGACACGTCGTTCTTCCTCGCGCGCGAAACGGTCGTGCCGACGCAATTGCCGGGCATGTCGGTGTGGCGCGAACGCGTGTTCGCGTGGATGCATCAGAATGCCGCGAAGCCGACGGACTTCTTCAGTATTCCGGCGAACCGCGTCGTGGAATTGGGAACGAAGATCGAGATCTGATTTATCCCGTATCTGACAGGCGGGAGCGCAAACAGAAAACCCACGCATGGCGTGGGTTTTCTGTTTCTGCGCGTCGTTCGCGAGTATGCGGGCATCGAGTTGCCCGTCGCTTGCGACTACGCAAAGAGCGGTGCGAGTCGGGCGAAGCGCGTCCGTCGATCCGACGCGCTCACTCCACTCGTCATGCTCCTCGTACGCTGGCTTGCGCCTGCTTACTTCTGCTTGAGCTTCGCGAAAGCCGCGGCCATTGCGCCCGACGGTTCCGGTTCGCGCGAACGCGGCGGCGCGCCGCGTCCCGCGCCGCCGCGGTTGAAGC
>NZ_JAAGPQ010000131.1:0-16917 GCF_017104985.1 Paraburkholderia sp. Ac-20342
TACCAAGATCGATTCCGACAAGCGTTACTTCTTCCATGATGGTTCCCCTTGGTGATTGCCTCCATAGCGTACTCTTGCCGGGGAGGCGGGGGCGACCATCCCATTAACACAGTCCTATGCCTACCCGTTAGTTTAAGCGGGAGACTGTGTCCGGCGATTCAGGGGGCCGCTCCACCGTCGAACTGCGAAAAGTTCCGTCAAGTTGTTCGGTGCCACACCATGGTGCTGAAGAATGGCTTGAGCCGGATGCGGGGTGACCCGCACGTCCGGTTCTCAGGGGGCGGTGGCGCAGTAATCAGATGCCGCAGATGCCCGCGCGATCTGGAGCGCTGCGCAGCAACCGGAGGCGCGGTTTGTTGCGATCAAGAGCGAAGCCCAGCAGTCGATCCTGGCATTGCACCGCATACGTGCCCAGTTGATGAAGATTCGCATCATGCAGAGCAACGCATTGCGCAGCATCCTGTATGAGTTCGGCGAAATTCTTTCCGAGGGCTACGAACCGTTTGCCAAGGAAATCGCGCCGGCCCTGGCGAGAACATCAGAGCGCCTGCCAGCCATGTTGGTCGACAGTTTGCGCGAGCAGTGGGCTCGCATACAGGCGCTCAACGCAGATATTGCAGTGCTGGAGCGCCGTCTCTCGCATGCGCTCAGGGACAGCCCAGAATGCCAACACATCGCTGAAATTCCGGGTGTCGGGCTGCTGACAGCGACCGCGACAGTTTCCGCAATCGGTGACCCTGCGACCTTCCGTTCTGGCCGTGAATTTGCTGCCTGGCTGGGTCTGGTGCCTCGGCAGACTGGAACGGGAGGCCGCATACGACAACCAGGCATAAGCAAAAGAGGCAATACGTATCTACGCACGCTGCTAATGCACGGTGCAAGGGCAGTGATCGCGCGCGGTGCCCGCACGCCCTGGCTCGACGATCTGCTCGCACGGCGACCGTTCAATGTTGCAGTCGCCGCTGTTGCCAACAAGCTGGCCCGGACTATCTGGGCCGTGCTGTCACGGCAAACGCGGTATGAGGCGCCAGTTCATGCGTAGCGACGGCACTGCTGGCACACATCGTGATGTTGTAAATTCCCGCCCCAAGGAGCGCAGGCAACAAGTTGCATGATGGATTACAGGTTGGACCGGGACGAGGCAAGTCTGGTAAGAGCCATGAACCTTCGAGTTCGAGTGTTAGGTGAGACCCTCGTCAGCGAATTCCATATGGGCCAGCAGGTCGACCGGCCTGCATCAACGGGCCGGACATAAGCGTGCTGCCTTTACCTGTAGACCAGAAATGCAAACCAGCTTGCAATCCGGGAGGCGTCCACATAAGCCGCTCTTAACCCCGTGAGTCAATATCAACCATCAAAATCTTTCAGTAATATTTCGAAATATTACATATCTTTTATTCTGAATATTTTTTGTTAAATGAATTGTATTTTTTCAAGGCGTGATGTAATTTTTCAAATACTATGTAAGCATACATCTTCGTTCATCAAATTCAGTGCTATTTGGGTTGATTGAATTTTCTGCGCAAAAGATGATTAATCGCGCGGCATAAACCATGCCGGAGTAATTGATCTGTAAATATTGATGCTTGACATGCGCTATTGGAAGATGAAAATTTTCAGATTTGATGTGACACTCAATTTGCCAGGGCGAGATAATATTTGGGCATGCTTTCTAATTTTCTTCTCGGCTATCTCTCTAATAAGGGGAATCACTTCCACGCATTGGATGGTGAGTTATAGAAAGGGTGATGTGATTATTCCTCACCAAGTAGATCTAAAAAAAATTGGGCCGTTTGCGATGTCGACGATAAGAACCAGAAATGACACTCTCTTACGTTTTGCAAACCAAGATGGGTCCAATTATGAAGTAAGTATTTATGGATTAAGTATCTCGCCTGATGCTGCGAGAGAACTGGTCAATCAATATGGCAGTCGGCCGGTTGCTTATTTATTAATTGATTATAAAAATCCACTGCGGCAGATTTGGGGTATTCAAGTGGATGCAATCGAACTTTTGTCTTATCAAAAATCTGTTTCGAATTACAGGATAGATAGCTCAGGGCAATACACGTGGTTTATTTATTTCGCGGTATGTGTATTGTGGTTTTTGGTATCGATTGTCGATCTAAGGCGCATTCGTAAATAAGTAATCGACGGAGAATAGTGATGACATCTGTGATTGCACCTACCGTAAGTGGCTTGGGTCTAATGAATCAGTGGTTGGCCGCACTTGGCGCGGGCGAAAATGCTGACGCCATTGCCAAACCTGGCGATTCGGCTCTTGCCAATTCAGGTAGCGTACTGGAACTCGGGGCAACTGCCGGAAACGCCCTCGGGCTCATGTCGGACATGCTGGCCGGGATAACTGGCCTGGGAGGCGGCGCTGCTGTATTTGCTTCCGATTTTGAAAAAGCTATCGCTCAATACAATGAAAATCGCAGTGTATCGAGCGAGATTGCTGAAGCTTTGGTTGGTGACGTGTCGGGTTTGGTTTCAGCCGGTCTGCTAACCGCCATATCGTCGGCCCAAGCAGCGGGGGCGTCTTCGGTTGTTCTGGGGGCAGGTCTTGGAACTCTTGCACTGCCGGTTGCTGAGGCAGTCGCTGTGGCCACCGGCGCAGTGGCTGTGGTCTTAGCCGGAGTTGGCTTACTGTCCAGCGATGTTACCTCCAGTATTACTGCCTCGGCAAACGTCTTCTCAGGTCTGAACCTTTCCGATGATTCATCGGATATAACCCTCCCCACGATTACTGTTACCGCATCGTCACAACCGGATATCACTACCACCTCCGCAGACGGAACAGTTGTGACTCAGACATGGGAAGACTCTTCCGACTCCTACACGCTGGCGACGACCTACACAAGTAGTGCGAGGACAGAGATTTCTTCGGAGGTCACGACCGAAGTGGATTCGCAAGGCCAGAAAACAGTTACGACCGTTAATTACAACCCGGATGGGTTGGAATGCACATTCAACCAGAGCGTTAGTTCGTCCACCAATCCGAACGATGTGGTCGCTGAAGCGACTGGAACCGAGACAGTAAGTGGTACGGTACAGGCAGTGAACCTGACAGGAACAGGAATAAGTACAACCGTATCGGATGCCACAATCAATTTTGCCAACGGCGCAAGTGGGTCCGTTACTGGCCAGAATGATGTGATCAACGCCACGGGCGCTAGTATAAATCTGGCGGCAAACAGTAGTGCATCAATTGAAGGGACTAACGATAGTGTTACAGCTGGCCCAGGTGACGTCATTGACCTCAGCAACGCCACCATCACACTGACGGCGAACAGCTCAGTCACCATCAATGGTTCCAACGACACCATTATCGGTGCAACTGGCGATACCATTTCGATTAACGGCACCGGTGAAATAGTGACTGCTTCGGGGGATTCGCTTTCCCTTGGCTCGGACACTTCAGCCACGATCTCCGGTGGTGACGATAGCGTAATGGCTGCGACTGGAAGTAGTGCAACTGTGGACGGTGACGATAACGTTATCAGTTCTGTTGCAGGCGCGACCAGTGTCCTTGTCGGAGTCTCCGGCATAGGTGATCTGGTCAACCTCAATGCTAACAGCAGTAGCATAGTTGATCTTAATGGTGGAAGTGGAAGCACCATCAACGCCGCGGATGATTTTATCAGCATGAGCGCTGGCAATACGGGCGAGAACATTGTCGGCGGTAGCAATAACATCTATGTGAATGGAACAGGAGATACCTTTTCGGCTTCGAACGCGAGTGTGGAGTTGGGTGCGAACACATGGAGTACGGTTGCCGGTAGCAATAACTCGATAGTTGCATCTGGAGGGAACGTCCAGGCGACACTGGTGGGTAATGGCGATCAACTTGATTCTACATATGGAAATAATGGCTTCGCCGTCCAGGGAACGGGAGCGACCTTTAACGTAACCAGTGACGGAGTGGTATTCGATCAGGGGGCGAGCGGTACAGTGAGCGGCGACGCCAATGCAGTGGCTGCAGCAGGCACTGGTGTTTCTGTCGCACTGCTCGGTAATGGCTTCTCTGTCACTTCCGCAGTCGCAGGCGATGGTTTTTCCGTGACCGGGTCCAGTGAGATTTTTAATACTACAGGCGATGGCATTACATTCGAGCAGGGTTCGGGCGGTGATGTGCACGGCGACGGTAACACGGTAACTGCAGGGGGCGACGACGTTGGGGTCGCGCTATTTGGTAACGGCGACACGGTCAATTCGGCGATTGCCAACGATGGCTTTGCGGTCACAGGGGGAAGCGAGGTTTTTAATACTACCGGAGACGGTATTACGTTCGAGCAGGGTTCCGGTGGTGACGTGAATGGCAATAGCAACGCGATAGCGACCGCTGGCGGCGACGTCGGCGTGGCGCTGTTTGGTAACGGCGACACGGTCGATTCGGCGATTGCCAACGATGGCTTCGCGGTCACAGGGGGGAGCGAGATCTTCAATACTACCGGGGACGGTATCACGTTCGAGCAGGGTTCCGGTGGTGATGTGAATGGTAACGACAACGCGGTAGCGGCCGCCGGCAGCGACGTCGGTGTGGCACTGTTTGGTAACGGCGACACGGTTAATTCGGCGATTGCCAATGATGGTTTCTTGGTTAGCGGAACGGGCGAGACCTTCGATACCACTGATGACGGCATTACGTTTGAGGACGGTTCACACGGTGTAGTGAACGGTGACGACAACTATATGGGGGGGAGTTCGGACATCAGTGTCTACTCCAATGGTAGCGACAACAGCCTGAATGGGCAGACTCTCGCGGATGGAAGCGAGGGAGATTTAAGCGATAGCGGAGTATTCAGTGATCCTGATGAGAGCGATCCAGACCCTGGTGGCTACTATGGGTACTACGGCTACTACGGACTATCAGGCAAACAGTCGGTGATCAACGCTGCGCTGGGCCGCAACATAGGATCGATTGCGCAATATGATCTGAGCGTTGGCAATCAGACCGGTGCCGTCGCGGCGGAGAAGGCATTTAAACAGGCGCAGTTGATGGCCGATGCCACACCCACGTCAGGCACGGGATCGGCAGTCGACTCGGGCAACAAATGGGCGGGGGACATCATCACCTGGAGTCTGGGTGCCAACATGGGCAGTCAATACGACGAGGAGGTGCAGCAGGCGTTCGCGGCGTGGGCGGCAGCTTCCGGGTTGACCTTCGAGGAAGTTTCGGGTTCGTCGAAGGCGGATATCCAGATCGGTTTCAGCGATCTGGATACTGCCACGACGGCGGTAGCTGGCTATACGACATACCGGACAGGCGGCGGTCAGATATTGAGCGCGGCCATCCAGCTGGAAGATCCGGGGCAGGACTCGCTGGTTGCCGGGGCCGGTGGACAGCTCACGTACTCGGGGACCGGCGCGACGCTGGAGCAGGTGCTCATGCATGAGATTGGCCATGCGCTGGGTCTGGCCGACGACTCAGACCAGGACTCGATCATGTACTACGAGTTGACCTCAAATAACCCGACACTGGACAGTACGGATATTGCGGGTATCCAGTCGATCTATGGTTCGGCGGGAAGTCCAGGAGCGCCTGGCCTGAGTGCGGCCGGGTCCAGTAGTGCCGGTCACGCGTGGACTGATCATCGGCTTGGCCAGCTCATTGCGGGTATGGCGTCGTTCAATCCGCAGTCGGCGGGAAATACGAGTTTCACACAGGACGAGCATGCCCATCATCATGGGACACTGGCAGCCAGTGCAAATTAATCCTTTGTGATACTGATGATGGAAAGGGGCAGCATGGTTACCCGCTTGCATCTGATTTCGGGGCTTCCCCGCTCGGGATCAACGTTACTGTGCGCACTTCTGCGGCAGAATCCACGCTTTACCGCTGCGATGACCAGTCCGGTTGCGTCTCTGTGTGGAGCCTTGCACAAGAAGATGTGTGGAGGCGAATTTGGTGTTTTCTTTGACGATGCCAAACGGGCCACCATGCTGCGAGGCGTGTTCAATTCCTATTACGCGGATATTGAGGCGGGGCGTATTGTGTTCGACACCAATCGAACATGGACGGGGCGTGCTGCTCTTCTGGGCGAGTTGTACCCGCAGTCGCGTATTGTCTGCTGTGTGCGAGAGGTTGGATGGATCATCGACAGCGTCGAAAGGATGCTGGCGAAGAATCCACTCCAGCTCTCTCGCATGTTCAACTTTCAGCCCGGTACTTCGGTGTATGCGCGTGCAGAATCATTGATGAACTCGGAGAACGGACTTATCGGTCTGTCCTGGACTTCGCTGCGTGAAGCCTGGTTTGGGTCCCAGGCGAATCGGCTGATTATCGTTCCCTATGAGCAACTGGTTCTCCAGCCAGGGGCAACCTTGCGGCGACTTTATGAAGAGCTTGGCGAGCCATGGTACTGCCATGACTTCGACAATGTTGTCTATGACGAACCAGACTATGATTCGCTACTTGGCATGCCCGGATTACACAAGGTCAGGGAGAAGGTCGAGTATCAGCAGCGTAAGCCTTGCATTCCACCGGATCTTTTCACCAAATATGCAGGAACGGGTTTCTGGACGAAGCCGGAACTGAATACGCGTGGCGTTACGATTCTCTGATCGGACTCCTGCTGCGCCAGCATCCTGGTAAGTGCTGTCTCTTACGCTTCATTCTGGCCTGACGAAATAGCTGGTATGTATGTTTGATCCAAAACAACAAGCCGTCCCTGACAGCGATGCGGGGCTTGCCGCTCTTGTGCTGATTGCACGCTTCCACGGTATTGCTGCGGATGCAGGGCAATTGCGTCACGCATCGGGCATCAAATCAGCCGCTTTCAACGATAGCGAACTGACGTTGTCCGCACGTTCGCTAGGTCTGAAGACACGAAAGGTGCGTGTTTCCGCCGATCGTCTGTCCCGTACTCCATTTCCAGCACTGGCGCTTGACCGGGACGGTCGGCACTTTATTCTGGCCGGCTACAGGGAAGGCCGAGCGCTGATATTCGATTCTGGTGCCAGCAATACAACCACGACTTCTCCCGACGATGTCATCGCGCGATGCGATGGCCAGATGCTGCTTTTTGCTTCGCGTGCATCGCTCGCCGGCGAACTGGCGAGGTTCGACTTTTCCTGGTTTATTCCAGCTGTGATCAAGTACCGACGGCTGCTTGCTGAGGTGTTGCTCGTTTCCGCGGTATTGCAGCTGTTCGGTCTGGTGTCTCCACTGATGTTCCAGGTTGTTATGGACAAGGTCCTGGTCAACCGGGCATTCAACACATTGAACGTCGTGTGCATCGCACTGCTCGTCAGTTCGATATTCGAGGTCGCGCTCACGGGACTACGCAACTACGTGTTCTCGCATACGGCGAACCGCATTGACGTTGAATTGGGTGCCCGGCTTTTCCGGCATCTACTTGCGCTGCCGCTCGCCTACTTTGGTGCCCGCAGGGTTGGTGACACGGTCGCACGCGTACGCGAACTGGAGAATATTCGCAACTTCCTTACCGGGCAGGCGTTGACTGCTGTTATCGACCTGTTCTTCTCTTTTATCTTTCTCTCGGTAATGTGCATGTACAGCGTCTGGTTGACGCTTGTCGTGGTGATCTCGCTACCCGTGTATGCTGCCATATCGATGACGCTCAACCCGGTTTTACGCCGACGTCTGAACGAGAAGTTTGCTCGTAGTGCGGACAATCAGTCTTTCCTCGTTGAAGCGATTTCTGGTGCTGAAACCGTGAAATCGATGGCAGTCGAACCACAGTTCACGCGTCGTTGGGATACCCAACTGGCTGCGTATGTTGCTGCTGGCTTTCGCGTAAGCGAGTTGGGCAACATCGGTCAACAACTTATTCAGTTGGTCGGCAAGCTCGTTACGCTGGTGACACTTTATTTTGGTGCGAAACTGGTTATCGACGGCAAGCTTTCAGTGGGACAGCTCATCGCCTTTAACATGATGTCCCAGCGGGTTGCAGCTCCGGTTCTTCGACTGGCCCAACTGTGGCAGGATTTCCAACAGATCGGCATTTCGATGGGGCGGCTCGGTGACATTCTCAACAGTCGCACTGAACTGCCGCAAAGCCGCCAGGCATTGCCTGCGGTCAAGGGTGATATCAGCTTTCAGAATATCCGTTTCCGCTACACCCCGGATGGTCCGACGATCCTGCATGATGTGTCGCTCGATATTCGCGCGGGAGAAGTCATCGGTATTGTCGGTCGATCAGGTTCGGGGAAGAGCACGCTGACAAAGCTGCTGCAGCGCCTTTACATCCCGGAGCACGGCCGCGTACGTATCGACGGGGTTGATCTCGCACTGGCAGACCCGGCATGGCTAAGGCGGCAGATCGGTGTCGTGCTACAGGAAAACCTTCTGTTCAACCGCTCAATTCGCGACAACATTGCTATTACCGATCCCGGCATTCCACTTGATGCAGTCATGCATGCGGCAAGCCTCGCCGGGGCGCACGATTTTATTTCGGAAATGCCTGAAGGTTACGACACACTTGTGGGTGAGCATGGTTCCAACCTTTCGGGCGGCCAGCGCCAGCGCCTTGCCATTGCGCGCGCGTTGGTAACCAATCCGCGCATTCTCATTTTCGATGAAGCAACAAGCGCGCTTGACTTCGAGACAGAACGGATTATCCAGAACAACATGAAGGCGATGTGTAAAGGACGGACCGTTATCATTATCGCGCATCGGCTCACGTCAGTTCGACATGCTGATCATATCGTTGCAATGGATAAAGGCAGGATTGTCGAACGCGGTGATCATGAGCAGTTACTGGGGCTAGGCGGTTATTATTCGCATCTCGTGTCACTTCAGAACGGCTGACGCAACGAGCCAACACAGCAGAATCCATCATGAATGTCATAAGAGTGCAGGCGCTTGGTGACCTGCTGAGACGCTACAGTGCTGTGTTCCGAGCGGCATGGTCAGTGCGTCGGCAACTCGATATCCAGCCGCGCCTTTCACACGAACGAGCATTTTTGCCCGCCAACCTTGAGTTGGTGGAAACTCCAGTTCATCCTGCGCCGCAGTGGGCAATGCGTATCATCGTCATCCTGGCTATCCTGACCGTACTGATTGCCCTGTTCGGTCAGCTTGATATCGTAGCCGTGGCCAAAGGTAAACTGCTGCCCGATGAGCGGGTAAAGGTGATTCAGCCGGCCATTACCGGCGTGGTCCGACAGATTCTCGTGCACGATGGACAACGGGTGCATGCCGGTCAGCTACTGATGCAACTGGATCCGACCCAGGCAGCTGCGGACTCGAATAAGGCGCGCTCATCACGGATTGACGCGGCGCTTGCTGCGGAACGTTCCCGCACATTGCTGGCAGCATCGAGCACTGGACGGCCGCCTCAAATGGCTTCCGTCAACGGCGCGTCACCTGATGAGCAACGGCAGGCAGAGCACTTTGCAGACGGGCTTTATCGCGAATATCAGGACAAGCTGAACAGTGCGCAGTCCGAACTTCTAAAGCGCGAGGCGGAGCTGGATGAAACGCGCCAGGAAATTGCCAGACTCGCTGCAACGGCTCCGCTCGCTCGTCAGCAGGCCGATCAGTACCAGTCACTCGCAGCAGATAAATATGTCGCGCAGACTGACTATCTGGACAAGGAACAGGCCGCACTTGAGAAAGAACACGAGCTGGCAGCCCAGCAGAGTCATGCTCATGAACTCATTGCCGGTATCTCTGAACAGCGCGCGGACATTGAATCAATCACTTCGGAGTTTCGCAAGGAACAACTGGATACACTCGACAAGTCAACCGAGCAACTTGAGCAGAGTCGCAATGACGAGACCAAGGCGGACACACGGCAGAAGCTGTTGAGTCTTACCGCGCCTGTTTCGGGTACTGTTCAGCAACTGGCGATTCACACGATCGGCGGCGTTGCAACATCAGCGCAATCGTTAATGGAAATCGTACCCTACGATACAGTCGAGGTCGAAGCGAATATCGAGAACAAGGATATCGGTTTCGTGAAAGTTGGTCAGATGGCTATCGTGAAGATTGAAGCATTTCCGTATACGCGATACGGTTATCTGACAGGTAAGATTGTTTCAGTTTCGAACGATGCAGTACAGGACAAGAAGCTTGGTCTGACATTCGTTGCCCACATTCTTTTGCCAACTAACAGGATTCTCGCCAACGGGCAGTGGATTAATCTAACGCCCGGCATGGAAGTGACGGCCGAAATCAAGACCGGCAAACGCAGCGTCGCGCACTATTTCCTGGATCCAGTCATCCAGACAGGCCAGGAGAGCATGCGTGAGCGTTAAAAACAACGGATGTGCAATAGAGATGCGACATGTCTCAGTGCTGGGTGGTCTGTGCGTATTGTTTGGCATGTCGGGTTCAGCGTGGAGCATGGATCCGCTATTTACCGGCCAGTCAGTGCCCGTGACGCCGGCGCAGATGCTCGACAACGGAAATGTCCAAGGCTGCGAATTCGGGCCGCTGACAGATCCGCTGCCGCTGCAGGAAGCGGTCGAACGCAGCCTCTGCAATAACCCCAAAACACGCGAAGCGTGGGCTCAGGTCAAGATCCAGGCAGCAGGCGTGGGGATTGACCGGTCAGCGTATTTGCCTACCGTCTCCGCGACATGGCAGGGTGTGACGGACGAAACCGTCACGAACGTGACGGGATATCCCCAGTACAGTTCCCGCTATCGCAACAGCATGCTCAAGACCGACAGTGTATCGCTAAGCTGGGTGCTTTACGATTTCGGCGGTCGTAAGGCTGCGTTGGACAATGCCACAGCATTGCTCGCAGCGGCACGAGCCAGCGAAGAGGCTGCGCTAGAGACGGTTTTTGCCGCAGTGGCAAAGGATTACTATGCAGCACAGGCCGCGCAAGGCGCACTTACTGCGGCGCAGGAAATCGAGCGAACCGCGGACGATAGCTTCAAGGCCGCAACCGTTCGTGTCGACAAGGGTATTGCTCCGGTCAGTGACGAGCTGCAGGCCCAGACATCGTGGGCGCAGTCTATTGTTGACCGGACCAAGGCAGAGGGGACGTGGCAGGTTGCTCTGGGTACACTAACTTCAGATATGGACCTGGATCCGAGTACTCCGGTCACGTTGCCAGGTGTCAGCGACGGGGTGGCTCCGGATAATGAATTCAGTGAGTCAGTTGCTGATCTGATTCAACTGGCGAAGCGGTCACATCCAAGTGTTGTTGCCGCCGAGGAACAAGTCGAAGCCGCCGTCGCTAAAGTGGCGCAAACTCGAGCGGAGGGGCTGCCGAGCCTGAGCCTTGTGGCGAAATACAGTCAGAATAACGAGCCCACAACACTCGCGGTTGGGGTGCCGCAATTTCCTGCTACTGGTCATGAGTGGTATCTCGGATTCGAGTTGACGATTCCGATCTTTGAGGGGTTCGGACGTACGTATCAGATACGGCAGGCCGAAGCGCAGACGGAATTGCAGCGCGACACGCTTGACGAGGTGCAACAACAGGTTGGACTCGACGTCTGGACAAGTTATCAGGGACTACAGACAGCGACCCATAACCTTGGCAATACCGAAATGTTGCTCGACGTTGCACATCGCTCCTATGCCGCGGCGCAACGCCGATACCAAGTCGGAGTCGGCAATATCCTCGAACTGCTTAATACGCAATCGTCCATGGCGGTCGCCACACGGCAACGTATTCAGGCGTTGACCGATTGGCGTTCGGCGCGATTACAACTCGCCGCGAAACTGGGCAAGCTGGGCATGTGGGACATTATTGATCAGTCATCGATGGGGACCAGATAATGGTTCCATTGTGACAGCACACGCGCTATCTTCGGCTTGAACATCGTTGTATCAGGAGTCATCTGTTCTTTGCCCCGCTGCCAAATCACCTGGGCCGAATTCCACGCCGATCATCGATCAGCACGTGTCTGACCTTTACGTATCAAAGCGCTAACCCGTATCGGGATGACGCGCGCCAGCCGCATCAGATGTATGTATGGGCACCAAAGGAGCTTAAGTCATGATTTCAGCACTGAAAAAAGAATTCAACGACAACGGTTTTGCCATCCTTCCGGAGTTTTACCCGGCCGGGCAGATCGACGAAGTTGTCGATTCGATAGCAAGACGTAAGTTAGAGCGGCCGATGAACGTGACCATCGATCTGCTCGACACGGGTGAACGCAGTTTGCTGGGCTTGCTGACCGCTGAGGAGATTGCGACGCGGCGGATGAAGATCAATGATCTCTACCTCGACATGAACAATGTTCGCGAGCTGGCGCTCTCGGAGCGAATCAGTTTCGTTCTGCAACAGATGTTTGGTCAGGAACCCGCGCTATGCAACAGCCTTTACTTTGAAAAAGGCAGTCAGCAACCGGCTCACGTCGATTCGATCTACATGACGCCGCCTACCCCCGATCATCTGATCGCGATCTGGGTAGCGCTGGAAGACGCTCACGTCGATGCGGGCCAACTGGAATACTATCCGGGCAGCCACAAGATCGAGCAGATGATTTTCAGCAACGGCACGCGGCATTTTGTGCCCGAAGAAATGCCGAAGTGGCATGCCTACATGGAGGCGGAGGTAGCACGGCAAGGCCTCATGAAGCAGGTATTTTCCGCGAGGAAGGGCGACGTGCTGATTTGGCACGCAAACCTGTTGCATGGAGGTGGTCCGATCGCTGATCCTTCGCGCACGAGAAAGTCGCTCGTTTTCCACTATTTCTCGGCTAATGATGCCACGGGCCTCGGCATGAAGCTGTGTCCGATGTCGTCCGGATTCTGGATCGATCGGCCCATCCAGGATGTGCCCAAGGAGGCATTCGAGAGCGCAGAGTTCGAGGAGGCATATCTTGCGAAGTATCCAGACGTTGCGCAGGCGGTCAAGGAAAAGCGCTTTGCTTCTGGATCACAACATTACCGGATCTTTGGGAAGGCAGAGGGGCGGTACGTTTGAGATTTTCAGAGTCCTGAAATCAGAGGTATTAGCCGGCTTCATCCTGAAACCAATTTGAAATGAACACATCAAAACTCATGCGACTGCGAATACTATGGTTTACGCGTAGTTCTTACACGATCGTGCAGATCATTTTTTAGGCACGAATTTCCTTGAGTGGAAAAAGCATCGAACCGGTACTGATGGGGCGGCCGCCGTGAAAATAGGACACAAAAAGATACATAAGCTATGAAGTAGTCTTGCAACGATGTTTAAGCCTATGTGCACGTCAATCACGCTGGCGTCCATCGCCCACGTCTCGCTCGATTCTGAGATCGGAATAGTCGTCATCGGAGCAGCAAGCGGCGTAGCATGCCGAAGCGTGCTGATGGATTGATCCGCATATCTTTCGCCAACAGGCTTTCGCTCATCAAAAAATAAATTGCCTAGGCGGCCTGGCCTCGGCATACTTCATTCCACGGCGGCATCACTCAATCGAAAATTTTGTCGCCGCCTAGTTTCTTCGTGAAAGTTGCGCCGCTGTCATAACTCTTTCACGTTCCCACCCACTCTCTAAAGAGAAAGGAACGTGTATGTCTACCCAAATCCAATCAATCGATCTTTCCATCGGCAACGCATACTTTCACCTGCGTCCGCTTGCCCCGTCCGAGAAGTATCTTGAGCTTTACTGCAAGGGATTCGAAGACGAACTGCATTTCCGGTTCAGCGACTGGATGCGTCTCACGGACTTCATGTTCGGCAACGAGATCGCGGACAGCTACGTTGTCCCCGAAGATGCGCCGCTCGATAGCTACGGTGAACTCACGCTTATTGTTGGCTTTGCGCAACGGGACCAGGAGCCTGCTCATCTGACCTACAGCATGGTTAATCCGCTCGATCCGGAAGACCCACTTGGGAAAATCTACATGACAGAGGGTTGCTGCGCCAGATTGCTGCAATCTATCCGCTGCGGCGAGCTTCGTCGTTTCGACCCATCCCTCGCCGATGCAGTCGAACCCTTGCGGGAAGCGCTCACGGAAAGCGGCGGACTGCTCGGTACGGTTGTCGCCGGATAGCCGACAGGCGTATCCAGCGGCGCGGCAGCCAATTGCGTGAGCCGCTGGCTGCGCCTTAAGAAAATTGCTGGATGCAGTGCTGTCCGGTACATTCGGAACTGCGGTCACAGCAAACCTCGTCCACCCGAAATCGCCGTGCTTCGCAAACCGATATTCAGTTCGTCGCAGCCCTTGTCGGGTGTGCGCGCCTTCGATGGCATACAGACTCCAGCGCCCCAACCGGGCGTCCAGCCGATCGCACTTCCGCGATTGCTGCTCTCTGGAGACCGCCGTGTCACGAAGTCACTATACTTTTAGCCCCCTGAACCCGACGCCCGGTTACCCGGTCAATTCGGCGCTCCTGAAGTTTCCCGAATATCGGGGCAATCCGATCTGCCTATGTCCAGAGCACTGGAGCGCTTTGGGAAAGTTCTTCGAGCGGATGGGGTGGGATATCGAATGGACGACGTGTGCGATGCCGCGATTGTGGATCGAACAGACACGCGCGCGTGGCCGGCTAGACAAACGTCTGTCACGTGACGATACACGCACAGTCGTCCAGTACGAACTGAAATCTCCGTACGACGCCCGGCCAGAAGACTGCATGTCACTGTCGCGCGGCCTGTGCGTCAGTATTGCGAATTCCATCGAGAACGGCTCAATGGAGCGTGAAACGCCGGAACTACATACTGTGCTCGCTCCATCTCTCGTCAAGTGGCGCGAATGCGGCGGACTATCGGGAATGTACGTGGTTGAATAGATGGTGGCACGCATGACGGGTATCGAAATATTTTAATTGTTCGCAATCCGTATTAATATAAACATTCCTGTCGAGATAGGCCGATTTTTCTGTCACGAAGGGTTACCAGGATTGCCAATGTTTTAGTCATTAAAATTGTAAACATTTCAGAATCGAAGTATAAATAGGATCGGTCGCCAAACGAGCGACCGATTTTTCTTCCGTCTACCCGGTACTGAACCGGCGACTCGCGCGATCTGCCGCCGAGTATTTCCAACACCTCCGCGCCCCCGCGCAGGAGTGACCCAATGCGGCAATGCCACGCCGCCATGTTCGTCGTTCAAGCGACGCGCATTGGCATAGCTTTATCTAAATCTTTACAAGATCCCCCTCTTGCAGGCGAGCTTAATGCAAGAACTGACTCCTGATGCACTGCTAATGCATGAGAGGTCCTGCATGAACCTCGTTGATCACCACCTATATGAATATCCATCCCTTCCGAAAAACGGAAGCCGGTCTTGAGCTACGTCGCGCGCACGTCGAATGGCTGGACCGCTCCGAGCACACGCACTTCTTGACCTTGAATTTTCATGCTTCCTATACCGAACGAGCAGCCATCGACCGGTTGCGTAAGTGGAATCTGAACGTGCGCTCTCGGTTGTTTCGAGCAAGAGATTTCGAGAACCTCCAGCGTGACGAGCTATTTCGCTTCGTCGCATATCCTGAGTACGCGCCTGCCTCTGGTCATCTGCACTATCACGCGCTTGCATATGTAACCGAAAAGCGCCGCGATTGGTTCGAGAAGTGTGCGGCTTCGCTCTGGAAAGCTATCATCCCGAGCGGTACGTGTGATGTGCGTGCGCTGGAATCCGAGAAGGACATGTCGCGTGTGGCTCAGTACATCTCAAAGCTCACTGAACGACCGTTCAGCTATAACGGCTTCATTGTAAGCCGCATGCTCGACACGGCTGGATCGTAAGATGCCTAAGGATAGATCAACCGCTACAGGCGGATCGTCAACTAATGCCTCTTGCGTCGTGTCTGCCCGATTGCCGGGTGAGCTTTGTACTCGCGTGCAGCTTGCAGCCGCCGGGAAAAATCAGTCCGTGTCGGCGTTCATTTCCCGGCTTTTGCAGGAGTGGCTTGCAGCCGCTGTGACGTGAGCGGCAGGCATGGTAGTCTTGCGTGTGCCAAACATTCGATATGCACCACACTAGGCAGCGATCGCATCGCAGTGGTGAAGGATATTCAATGAAAACGCGATGCAGCCAGGTCGACTAATAGCGCGCGGTGTTGTGCATGGTAGTCGGCACTGGCACGTCCATGGACTACGAAAAAATCATCGCGATCCGGGCGAAAAGAATCTTTGAAAAAAACAGCGGAGGAAACGAACGATAGGTAGGAATATTGTTTGGTGCGCGGTCCAGGCTCGGCTTGAACCGTGTCTGAATGTGCATTTGTATTGGAGGCGCCTCTGCTTGAAAGCGCGCCCGGTACACATTCACCCAGTGTCCCTTTTCGAAGTCGAGATACATCGCCGAATTGCAACACCCAGCTACCACCCTCTTTGTCTGCGACTTCTCTTCGAGACGCAGGTCTAACAGCAACTCGCGGCCTTTCGTGCACTCGAAGCGGTCCTTGCGATAAAGTACGTAGGCGGTTCCGCCATCTGCATTGAGAACCGGCGCAGCATCGGGTAGCGTGTCGATCTGACGAGAGCCTCGTTGGCAATCGTCGCAATAGCAAACAACGGTTAATATAGGTGCGCCAGTTGCTTCACACTCCACTTTGCCGCATGAACATGACACGAGCGTAGTTGTCATCGGGACCGTCCGCCACTGTTTGCCTTTGTTATCCTGAAGTATTGCACGCCAGATGTCACCTGACAACTGAAGTGCCCGGTATGGAACTTCTCGGCGCGCAACCGATTGGCGACTGGAAGCTCGGCAAACCGAAGATGTATGACTCCCTCGTCTTACAGCCTTGGGGTGAATTGACTATACCGTCTATTCTGCTAGCCGTACCGGTCGGCTGTCAGCCATAAGCTGCCGCTTGCCGTAGCGAATGTCCGATTTGCGTGGGCGGTGCAAGCGCTTCGCCGACCTTTGGTAACTGAAAAATGAACTGCGGCGATATCTGCCTGCGGACGTTCAACACTGTTGATTTGCACGGAATCCTGACCCACCCTCGGCAGTAATTTGCATCGAATCTTGACCCACGTAGAACACTGACCTGCTCGGCAACGGGCGGGGGAACGGAGTGATCGACGTGGCTATATTGAGCA
>NZ_JAAGPQ010000132.1:0-16733 GCF_017104985.1 Paraburkholderia sp. Ac-20342
TGTCGCGGGCGATCGCGCCGGCGGCCGCCCTGCTGCTCGCCGCGGGCCTCGCGGGCTGCGCGTCGTCGAACACCACCACCCTGATCAACCTGCCGAACGGACAGACCGGCTTCGCGGTCAATTGCAGCGGCGCCGACGCCGGTTCGAGCTGGGCCTCGTGCTACGTGCAGGCCGGCAAGGCATGCGGCGCGACCGGCTACGACATCGTCTCGAAGGACAACGACGAAGGCGGCACCGCGGGCGGCAGCGTCACCAACGTCGTGTCGGCCAACGTCAAGAACCGCTCGATGATCGTGCGCTGCAAGTAAGCGGCGCGGCGCTCGACGTGCGCGAGTACGGATCGCCCGCTCAATGCGCCTGCATCTTCGAAAAAAGATTCAGCACGACGACGCCCGAGATGATGAGCCCGAGCCCGATCATCGCCGGTAGATCAGGCACCTGCCGGTAGAACAGGAGCGCGACCAGCGTGATCAGCACGATGCCCGCGCCCGACCACACCGCGTAGACGATGCCGACCGGAATGCTCCTCAGCGTGAGCGACAGGCAGTAGAACGCGATGCCGTAACCGGCCACCACGACCGCCGAGGGCAGCAGCCGCGAAAAGCCGTCGGAGGCGCGCATCGCAGAGGTCGCGATCACTTCAGCGACGATCGCGATGGCGAGCAAGGCATACGGAGGCAGCCGCATCGCGTCAGACCTTCGCAAGCGCGAGCTTGCCGTAGTCGTGCCCGAGATGCGCGCACAGCGCCTCGACGACGAACTCGTGATCGGCGCGCTGCGGCAGCCCCGACACCGTGATCGAGCCGATCACGCCGGCGCCCTCCACCGTCAGCGGAAACGCGCCGCCGTGCGACGCATATTCGGCCACCGGCAGACCGTGCCGGTCGGCGAGCGTCGCGCCGGCCAGCTGCATCTTCAGGCCGATCGCGTACGAACTGCGGCGAAAGTGCGCGACCGTGTTGCCCTTGCGGCGCGCCCAGTCGACGTTATCGGGCGTCGCGCCGTCGAGCAGGCTGAAAAACAGCGGCTGGCCGAAAGTGCGCACGTCGATCGCGGCGGCAACGCCGCGCACCTTCGCGACCTCGCGCAAATGGACACCGACCTGCCACGCGCGGTCGGCATCGAAACGCGGAAACACGAGGGTCTTTTCCTGAGTGGCAATCACCTGCAGATCGTGAGCGATATCCATGAAATCCGGAGCGAGGAAAGAGTTGAAGCGCTCGCCGTCGTGAAGCATGGCGAGGCGCGTAAGGAACCGGAATTCTAGCGCAGCGTTTGCGGGCGGCCTCGCGCAAGCAGCGGTACGGCAGAGGACTCGCGCGGCAACGAGCCGCCCGCGCGAAGCGTAATGAAGCTAATCCTTACATGGCTATTGCGCCGGCTGTCGGGTTGTTCTATAATTTTTTCTTCGACGGACGCGGGGTGGAGCAGTCTGGCAGCTCGTCGGGCTCATAACCCGAAGGTCGTAGGTTCAAATCCTACCCCCGCAACCAGTCAAATCAAAGGGTTACAGCATTTTTGCGCGTAACCCTTTTGTCTTTTCCGGCTTCGTGTAACCACCATGTAACCCGCTGGCGTCGACGCGAATCTGCGCCTGTACGTACCATGCCAGACGGGGTTGAGGCGACCCTGTCGCCGCTCGGGCCTGAAACAGCGCCGTCCGCTCCCGATGATTTCCGCATCCCGATCAGGGCGCGTGGAATGGCGAACCCTGACCATCATTCCCCGGCGACCTGCCATACCATCTGGTAGACGCGCAATCGTGAATCCCCGCATTCCGGGAAAACGCCCCGGAATCCGCTCGCAAGACATTGAGCCCTCTCCCAAATCCGTTATCAAAAGCTATCATTTTTGCAGGCTGCGGTGCCTGTCGATCCGTGCAGTGTCAGAGCGCGGCCTTATCCGGCTCCCCCCCGCACGTCATAACGCGAGCGCAGATGCGGCTTCTTCGTGATACGCAGCCGGAAGCACGCCGGGCACCAGGCACCACGATGGATCACGTTGCCCGGCAGGCTTTCCCATACATGCCCCATCGAACATTGCCATACGAGTCTGGCCTTGCTGCCCAGATACACGGTACTGAGACATTGGCCGCCGCGCTCATGGGCGACCGCCCGCATCTGTTCGAGCGTCGAGCGCTTCGACTCGTTCGCGCAATGCCGGCACCAGCTTCCCGCAATGACCAGATGCGCCCGAGCGCTCCACTCGTGCCCGTGCGCGCACCGGAAACGGTAGCGGGCCGCGACCGTGGAATAGCCTTCGTCCAGGCACTCGCCGCCGTACGATTGCGCGAGCGCCCTGAGTCGCGCCATCCCGTTCGGGTCACGCTGGTTTTCGCCATGCCGCTGGCTCGCGCAACGCGGACACCATCTGCCCTCGACGATTCTCGCCGCCACCGCCTGCCACTGGTGACCCCGCGCGCATTCCCACCGATGCGCCCCCCTCATCCCGCCATACGACGACGCGAGGCAGCGGCCGCCATGCGCTGCGGCGGTGTCCTGCAACCGCCTGAGGCCGTCCGGCAGCGTCATCCGCGCGGATCGCCGCCCGGCCGCACATGCCGGGCAGCCCGTGCCCTCCACGATCTTGCGGGCCTCGACGGTCCATGCATGGCCGTTGCCGCAGGTGAAAGTGTGTCGAGCGGTTAATCCGCGAAAGGCGTTATCGCTGCACCGGAAGCCTTTCTGCTTCAGGACAGCGAAGAAATGCTGGCGGATTTCGTCCGCCTGGCACTGCTGGCACGTCGTGTTGCCCTTCAGCAGACGCGAGCCATGTCGTGTAAAACGATGCCCGTTCCGGCAGATGACCGGGTACACCGCTTTTCCGCCGGCCCACTGCGTAGCCAGCAGCGTCATGCCGCTGGCGGCAGCCGCCTGCGCCAGACGTTGAAACCGGGTCGCGTCACCGGGCCGTGAGCCGGTACGTGGAGTGGATGAAGTCGTCATGGTCGAAGTCCGTCGTCGTGATCGGAAATTACGCAGCCCGCTACGTTTTATGACTCTGGCGTCAGAACTGCATCGTCGCCTGAAAACCCAGTGTCACCCGCGCAGTCGGAAAACCCGACGGCTTGTAGATGGGCGTACCTGCAAAGAGGTCATAGGCGAATGCGCCGACCTTTGCCGATGTACCGCCACGCACACCGATCACCGCACCCGCCAGTTGTGTCCCGGCAAGAAACGCGGCGTTCGGCCCGAACACATGGCCGTAATCGATACCTGCATACACCGACTGGCCCGTCGAGCCGATCGGCACCTGAAGCTCGTTGCGCCAGAAGAAACCACGCTCGGCGGCCAGCATCGTTTCGCCGTCGAAGCCGCGTACCGTGTATCGGCTGCCGATGGTCAGGTCATCGATATAGTTGAGCGTGTTGTTGGTGAACTGGCCGTGAACGGTTGTGACGTAGCGTAGCGGCTGGTTCGCGATCTGGAACGGCACCGACAGGTTCGCGTCGAGCAGGGCCATGTGAAAGCGGTAAGTCGGGCCATCAGGGTAATAGTCCGGCGTTGCGCCAAGTCCGCCGATCCCCTGACGGTAAGCGAGACTGCCATCGAACTGAGATGCGCCGAAGTAATGGCGATCGGTCAGCGCGGCTTCGATGAAGGTATTGTTGCGATGCTGCTGCGGAATATCGGCATCCTCGATGAAGCTCTCGCCGAAGCGCTTCGTCATCCGGAACTGCACGCCGAGCACATTGTTCTGGCTGCGCATGAGGACACGCGCCAGTTTGAAATCGACCGTCTGCGAATTGCCGCTTGACACGAAAGTCGTGTTGACGCCCGCGATCTGCTGATAGTACGTGTTCGTATAGGCCGACAGCGTGCCGGTCCAGTAGCCCCATGGAACGGTATAGAAGCCGTTCCAGCCGTGCGAGCCGAGGCGCCTGTCGCCGAATTCGAGGTCCTGGCTGACGCCGATGTTAAAGATATCGTTCAGCCCGAGCAGGTTGTCGATACCCAGGCTCAGGTTGCCCTGGAGCTTGCCAGTCGCACGCGTGCCCGAGTTGTCGACCGACGCGACCACGGTCCACGGCTTACTACGCTTCACGTCAAGCACCACGTCACTTTCGCCGGGTACATCGGTCGGAACGATCTGCATGGACACGTCCTGACTGCCGACGCGCTTCATCTGTTCGAGTCCCTGTTCGAGGTCGCGCAGGTTCAGCACGTTGCCATCGCGGGTCGGGAAGGCCGTCTTCCACGTGCCGCGCATGGCGGGATCGGCAAAGCGGACCTTGCCGATAACACCCGGCACCAGCGCGAACTTCAGCGTCCCGGTTGACAGGTCCTGTTCGGGCAGCAGTACGCGCGTGGTGATGTAGCCCCGGCTCAGGATGACCTGTTGCAGTCCCTTCGTGAGCGTGTCGAGTCCGGCCTTGCCTACGCATTGGCCCGTGTAGTGGTCGAGCCATTCGCGCGCGAAGGCGAAGCGGTCGAGCGGCAATGCGGATGCGCCTTGCGAGCGGACTGCTTCCGATAGCGTTGCCGGCACGTCAAGCACGAACGAGTCGATGCGGAAGCATGGCGTTTCAGGCGGCAGGTCTGGCCAGCCAGAGGCGCGCTCAACCGTCGAGCGCACCGAAGGCGCATTAACCGTCGCTTCGCGTTCCTGTGCATTGCGTTGCTGCTCGACCTGCTGGCTCTGCTCGGCGTTGGCGCGTGCCGCTGCTGCGGTATCCGCAGGCGTCGGGGCCTGTTGTGCGTGGACAGCCGGCCCCGCGAGCGAGGCAGAGGCTATCAACGACAGAAGCGATAGCCTCTTGCTGATTTTCATTGTTCTTCAATTCCTGATTCTGATCAATATGCGGGTGAAGCGGACATTCGCCAATGGCGCGCAGTTGCCGGTTGAAGCGATACGCATTCGCGCCTTCAAACTTGCCCACAGCACTGCCCGATCGTCTCAGCGATGTGGGTGACTCGCCGTGGGGGCAAAGAAATAAATACCAAGCGCAGCAACGATGAGAATCGTCAGCATAACGAGCAATAGATTTCGCCAGCCTCTGCGAGTTGTCGGAAGGTCGCCTATGTCTCCGCCTGTACCGACACTGAAAAGTTCGAGAGCGACAAGAAGCAAAACAGCGATGACCATCGTCGCCTTCGCGATCGTACCGAAGAACATTTCGGCGAAGCGGTAGGGCCACGTGGAACGGCGCGGCTCTACTGGGGGACGGCGAAATTCTCGATGCATGATATTTCCGCAACAATGCGGCATCGTGGAAATGTGAAGCTGCTGTGCAGCCATGACCCCTTTCTTCCAGCTGGTTTCAACTGATAAGGTCGCTAGTTGGGAGTCGACTCAAAAGTTCGCTTGAATCTGCACGGACTTTCCAATTGCCGTGACTGATTTTGACTAGACCATCTTTCAGAACGACCGACGACGCAGCAGGCAATGCCAGAAATGGAATGACTTCTGGGCGGTTGCTCGCAATTTCGAACAGTGAGGCCAAACGGCCTTCGCTAGAAACGTTCCCTCCTGTGGTAAAGAGCCATTCCGAATCCGTGCCCGAAGGAGGGTCTCGGAACATCTGAAAGCTCTTCGACGCCATGAAGTCCGGGGACATAATATAGACAGGGCTATCTACGGTTTCGTCCTTGTTCCCACTATTGAGCGTCGCATTGCCCGCCCCATCCCCCGATTACCACCCGGCTATCGATGGCGCTGTGATTATGAACGTGTCATGTTCGGCTGATTCTGAGTGGATAAATTCAATCGCGGTGAGGTTGTTCACATGCGCCCTGTCCTGATCAATCGGTGGTTCCGCACCGTCCCAAATACAATCGATGCGTGCCTCGAACCCAGGGTTATGCCATATCCCACCCTCTATGTGTGATACTACAAACCCACGTTTCGAGGCCTCGGCACAGACAGCAATTGCTGCTTCAGTTGAAAGCTTCATGACAATACTTCCGTTGTGCGAAAAGTAGTCGCTTGCATCGACATAACGCTTCGTTCTATCAATACTCATTATTTGCCCTTCCATTGAATTCGGCTGTCAACGATCCATCCCGGATCGGTCTTGTCACTGACCTGAACGACTTCCCCAGTTCTATCGTTCACGACAACATATCCATCTTTCGATCCATATACCGTCGCAGTGTCGTTCCCAGGTAACCCAACTGGTGTTTTCGATGTCGAGCGCTGGTCGAAAGCTGTGCCCGTAGGGCCATCATTTATTGCATTCTGATTGTCCTGCGTGGTCCATCCTCTCTCTGGCAGTTGCGCCCCGATCTTGTTGTCAATGATAGGAGTCTGTGCTTTCCCATTGCTATCTTGATTCCCGCTGTTCAACATCGCATTAGCAGGCCCATACCCCGACCACCCCCAACCAACAGCGCTTCATCCCGATGTAAGCGGTGTATCAGAGAATCGTCCAATTGTGATAAAGACTTCGTTCAAACCTTCATCCGAAATAACGCTTGCTCTAGTCGCTTCGTCAGGAAAAATCTGGCTGATTCTTTCACTCCACAACGCTGCGATGAACACTGCGAGTTCTTTTGCCTTTCCGAATGAAATTCCTTGAAAAATATCAGTTAACTCAACCATATTTGTCCATGCCTGAGCCTGCTCCGGGTGCATCCCGTTGTTTCGATACTCCTGGTATCTTTCGCCATCAAACCATTCGACGATCACGACAACGCCATCGAACATGAGCATTTGTGGAGCAAACAAATGACCCATACAGAGCGCAAAATCCCAAGGCAACGCGACCTTTGCAGAGACAGCATGTATGAAGTCTAAAGCCGAGAATTTGCCGCCGTTTGCCTTGACGAAATCGTCGTATTTCCAGTTTTCAATAGTCATTTCACTTACCCCTTGGGATTTCATTCGGTGTAGCAGGCCGAACCACGCCTTTCCCCACAAAGACTGTTCCATCCGGCGCTACATTTGCACTTGTTTCCTTAACGTTGGGACGTGGGATTCCTCCATGATCTTGCCCAGATCCGCGATATTGCAGCGAAGTCCCATCGCTGTTGTACGTGGTGTACTGCCCGTCGGGTCCTGGGCGCTCTATGATTGTATGCGGCAAACCATCTGCTTCCGGCAACGAAGCGGGCGGCTTGTTTCTTGACTTGCCGCTTGACCCTGAACTATCACCGGCGCTTTCGGAGTTTGCGTCGTTCCCGCTATTCAGCGTCGCCGTGCTCGGCCCATACCCCGGAGTTCCCGGCACCGCATTCATTGCCTGTCCAGCCACAGAGTCCGCCAGCCCCCCCCCCCCGGACTCGCCGCAGGGGGCTTGCCGCCGCCCGTGCCCACCACGGCATTCAGCCCGTTTGCGACGCCCTGTGCCAGCAGGTCGATTGGCGACTCGGACATCCTGGCCTGTGCGCCTGACTTCACCTGTCCGACGAACTGGTCAATCAGCGTACTAACGGAAAACGAGTCGAGGTCAGGCGGGCTGCCAAGCGCCTGTGCGACGATGCCCTTCAAGCGTGCGTCCTTTGCCGCGGCCTCCGTGTCCATCGACTGGTTATACAGGTTCACCCCTGACGCCATCGCAGCACCCGCGCTGCCACCAACGAGGCCGCCCGCCAGACCCGATAGGATATTCCCGCTAATGTTGCCGATCAGCGACGAACCGGTCGCGTCGGATACAGCGTCTGCCGCCGCCTTCGTCTGGTCCGCGAGCTTCGAAGAAATCGCTGCGCCTGCTGCGCCACCGAACGCACCGAATACGCCGCCGCCCAGGCCGCCGATTACCGCTCCGCCTCCCTCCTGAAGCGCAGCACGCGAGTCACCACCTTCACGCCAGTTCGCGTAGTCGGCCAGCGCGGCTGCCAAAGCCTGCGGATCATTGCTGTTGGCTGCCGCTTCGACCGCATTAGCCGAAGCGTCGCGCTTCATATCCGCATACGCACCGATACCTTGCGCCATGACCTGACCCGCCGCCTGCACTGCGTTCATCAGATCGGCCTGCTGCGCGAGCAGCGCATTCACATCCGGCGTCTTCGACACCGTACCGTTGGTGTCGGTGGTGTCCCGGCTCAGACCCGCCACGTCCTGCGTCTGCTTCGCGCCATCCGTGATGTTGATCGTGCCCGCACCCATAGCGCTGCGCGTCGTCGCGCTTTCGTCCCCGTGTTCATTCTGCGAGATCATCGGCACGATACCGCCCGAGCCGCCGACCGAACCCGGTCCCGATGCCTTGCCCGTGCTGCCAACGCCTGCGCCCACGCTGAACCCGTTGCTCGTCGCGCTGTAGTGCGATTCGTTTTCGATGTCGCTGAAGCTCAGCGTGCCGGTCGTCAGGCTGTTCTTCGACGCATCGGCGTCGCTCGCAATCACCGCACCCTTGAGATCCGTGTTGCCGTTGACGTTGATGTTGAACCCGCCGTCGCCGACATTGATCCCGGCCTGTTCCTTGACCTGCGCATAGTTCGAATCCGCGTGACCGTTCTGCGCGCTGAAGCTCGCGCTGCCGCCGCCCTGGCTGACGCTGAAACCGCCGCTCACACTGCTCTGATGCGCGGTGCTCACGGTCGTGTCCTGCACGCTCTCGATGTTCAGGTTGCCGCCAACGTTGGCCGTGACCGTGCCGCCGTTCACGTTCGAGCCGATGATGTTCGTATCGCCGCCGCTCACGATCGTGACGCTGTTCGCCCCGCTCACGTGCGAATTGTTCTGCATGGCTGCGTCGCTGTTCGCATCGCCGTGCGCATTCGACATCGACGCCGACACGCCGAAGCCCTGCGTGCCGTAGGACACGCCGACATTCGCGCTGCTCGACTTGTAGGTGCTGGCAGTAGTATCGGTATCGGTCGTATTGAGCAGATTGACCTGGTTCCTGGCGGCCAGCACCATGTCGTTCGCGCTGACGTTCGAACCCGCCACCGTGATATTGCCCGAACCCGCCGTGCCGTCACCCGTCGCCACGAAGCTGGTCGTAACGCCTGCCTGCACCGTTGAGCCAATATGCGAAGTCTGGTCTTCGCTGGCGTTGCTTCTGCTCTGGTTCGTCCCGAAGCTCAGTTGCGCGCCGACACTCGGGGACGATCCGGCCAGCGCACCGCCTGTCATGCCCGCCACCGCGATAGCCGAGTTACCCGCTGCGGCAAACGCGTGCAGGGCTGTCGCGCGCGAATCGCCAGCCCCGCTGCTCGCGGCCTGAGCCTGGCTCACCGCGCTGTTGATCGCGTCCCCGACACTGCCCGACAGCCCGAGCGTGAAGCCGCTCTGTTTCATTTCCTGGGAATCGTCGTGATGCGAGGTGTTGGTGGCCGCGTCGATGATGACATTGCCCGCGTTGCCGGACACGTTCTGTGCCGCGATCACTTCACTGCCGGTGATATGCAGGTCCTGACCGGCGCTCATTGTTACGCTGCCGTTCGTGCTGCCGACCAGACTGCCGTTGTGGGTGACGCTGCTGTCGTGCGTGGTGTCGTTCTCTTCGCGCGTGCCGTAGTTGATGCTCGCGCCGCCACCACTCATTGCGCCGAAACCGGACGCCTGCACTTCGTGCGTGGTACTGCTCTGACTGGTGTCCTGCGTCGTCGTGATATTAAGGTCGTGGCCCGCCGACAGCGTCAGGTCGTTCGTCGCGGCAACGGTGGAACCGTTGATATTCAGGTCGTGCACCGCGCTTGCCGCCGCGGAATCGCCCGATACGAGCGAGCCGACCGATGCCACCTGATGCGAGGTAGACGTGTCGGTCACTTTCTCGCTCGACAACGCATTGGCATGGTTCGTCTGCGACCAGTGATCCGCGTCGTGCGTTTCCGTCACCGCGCCGACCGTGATATTGCCCGTCGATTGCAGGATGACTGCGCCGCCCGTTGCGCCGTTGACGCCGCCCGTCGTGACCGACGAACCGAGGATGGCGAGATTGCCCGTACCAGCCTGACCCACCGCGAGTGTCGCGTTACCGCCTGCATTGATGCTGCTGCCCTGTGCGGTCTCGTCGTATGTGGAGTCCTTGTGGTGGGAAAGATCACCGCCCACCGACTGGCCGTTATAGGTGGCCGTGTCTTTGGCCGCTGTCACCGTCAGGTCACCACCCGCCACCAGCGGGGCATCGCCGCCCGCCTGAACGTGCGCACCGGTCAGCGTCGTATCGTTGCCCGAGACGGTAGTGAGGCTGCCGCCGGTCGTGATCGTGCTGCCCACGCTCGTTGTGGTGATGCTGTGGTGGCCATTCAGACCATCAGTGGTTCCCGCATCCTGGGTGGCCGTCAGCGTTGTGGTGCCCACGTTGATATCACGGCCTGCCCCAATCGTGGTGTCGCCACCGCTCCGGATCGCCGCACCGTCCAGGTTCACGTCCCGGCCTGCTGCCAGCGTCGCGCCGTCGCTTGCCGAAATGGTGCCCGCTGACTGCACCGCCATCCCGCTCGCATTCGAGTAGAAGCCGGACGTGCTCGCGCCGACCGCCGCCTGCGCGGTCGTACTCTGGTTGACGATATCGAGCCCCGCGCTGACCACGGTATCCACGCCACCGATACGCCCGCCGATATTCGTCACGTCCTGCACCGCCGCGACCGTCGTCGCGCCGCCGCTACCGATCACGCCACGGTTCACGACGTTATTGCCGATGACCGTGGTCGCAACATCGCCCGCGACATGCCCGCTGTTCGCCATGTCGCCCGTGGCGTTCAGGTTCACGCTGTTACCCGCCACCAGCGCGCCGCTGTCCTGAAGGTCAACGGTACTGGACTGCGCAAGATAGAGTTTGGGCACCAGCACGGTTTGCTGCGTGCCATCCGGCAGCGCCACCGTCTGGTTCACCAGCCACACCATGTCGGTGGTGAGTTGCGCCATCTGCGCGTCGCTTAGTCCCACCCCAACGCTCAGGTTGAATGCCTGCGCATAGGCCACGCCGTTGTCCATCAGCGCGGTGTACTCGTCCATGTCGCTGGTATAGGGACCCAGGAAGGTGCGGCCGGTCAGTTGCGTGACCTGGCTCATGACAAGCTGTTCTTCGTAGAGACCGTCGCCCAGGCGCTTTTCCACCGCTTGGGGATTGAGCCCTAGTGCCGCCAGCATGTAGTCGCTCGAAATGAACTTCGAATAGCTCGTGAAGCGGGGGTCCGTGACCACCAGCCAGGTTGCATCCGGTGCGGTGTGATACGTGTACAGCGCATTCGTGGGCAGCGTCAGGCCGGGGATGCCGTCGCCCGCGCTCCCAAGCGTCTGCGGGCGGCTGCCCGAAGCGCTGGCGCTGCCAAGGTGCGTGCCGGTTGCGTCGCCCCCGGACACGCCCGCGCCCGTCACGGTCTGCCCCACACGATCGACCGAGCCGATGGTGATGTCCTGTGCGTCGGTCTGGACGGTCTGGTTGGCCGTCGTAATCGCGGGCAGCGAGGCAACCGTGGTGGACGGTAGCGGCACCGTGTCGTCCTTGACATCCGGCCTCGTGTCGTTGCTGTCGCTGGTCTTGGCGTGCCAGTAGAAGGTCGAGACATCTGTTTGCGTGCCGGTCTGTTGCAACAGGATGCCGGTATCGTTCACCGAGCCGCCTGTTGCGCGGCGCACGAGATCGCCGCCTGCGGCCATCGTGGACGAGTCGTTGTTGATCGTGCCGCCATCGGCATTGACGCGGATCGAGCCCTGTGCCTGGATCGTTGCCGCCGTGCCGGGATTCAGAAGCTGGTCAGTCGCGGTCGTGGTGGTAGACGTGCGGCTCAGTTCAACGTAATCGTGGCTGTCTGTGCCAAGCGTCGTATCGATCCTCACCTGGTCAGGCGCGATGTTCTTCGCCGGATCGTAGTCAGGATAGAACGTGACCGTGACCGTACCGTCGCTGTTCTGGACCAGACTCTGGTAATACTGCACCGCGTTATTGGTAATGGTGCGGCTCTGCGGGTCCGCGACACAGTAGGTCGTTGGACACAGCCTGTAGGTATCCGTCAGCGGCGTGGCAAGCGAGAACGTCTGGCTGGCGGCGTCGATGCTGCTCACCTGTGAAGCAGGTAACGTCACGACCAGCGGCTTGGCCAGTTTGCCGATGACCTGACCACCGATGCCCCCAGCGCCGCTGAAAATCCACTGCCCATAGATCGCGCTGTGGTAGCTGGCGACTTCGTCTATCGGAATGCCTCCTGTCCACAGCGTCAGGGTCGGCCCCTCGGTCGTGACCGGCGTTCCGGCTTCGGTCTGAACGCCCGTGCGCTGGTTCGCGAGCGTGCGCGCGGCCACGTCGATATCGCCCGCCGCCTGGATGCTGGCCGCGCTGTTCGTGATGATGCCGGTCTGGTTCGCGAGCAGACCCGTGGAGTCGCGCGCATTGTCGCGCGCCAGCTCCATGTTCCCGCCGCTGTAGATCAGGGCGTCGTCCGCGTTCGTCAGCGAACTGCCCGCGTAGATGCCAAGGAACGATGCCCCTGCGATGACCGCCTGCGCGCCCGCATTGGTCACGTCCGTGGCGTTGACGATGACGTTGTTACCAATCACCGCGCCCGTGTTGTTCAGGCTGGCGCTGTGCGTCGTGACCGCATCGCCTTCGATTTCACCCGCGTTCGCGATATCGCCCGTGGCGTTGACGGTGGTAGCCGACGAATTCATGTCGGCACCGGCTGCGTTCACGATGTTGGCCGCACTGACCGTCAGTGCGTTGACCGCACCGAGTGCGGCGGTGTTGGTCAACGTGCCCGTCACGCCGAGCGTGAGGTTGTTGTCGGCGTGCAGGGCGCTCGCTGCGTCGTTGACGAAGTCGCCTTCGAGCACGAGCGTAAGATCATGGCCTGCCGTCATCTCGCCGCCACCCGCGAGCGCGCCGCTCACGCTGATATCGCGGTTGGCGCGCACTGCGCCGCCCGCGTTCGACAGGGACGCCACCGCGAGCGAGACATCCTGGCCGCCCTCGATGGTGCCGCCGTCATTGACGAGCGCCGCGCCGGGCCCGTTCACGCTCAGCGCCGTGCCGCCGTACAGTCTGCCGCCCGCGTTATCGATCCGGTTTGCGACGTTCAGGCTGGCGGCACCACCCGCCACAAGCTGGCCGCTCCCGGAGTTGGTCAGGGTCTGCGCGGTCACACCCACGTCGCCATTACCACCGAGTACGCCGCCCGTGTTGGTGATCGAATCAGCGGCAGTAGCGGACGTTGCGCCCGTGCCCGCGTTCGTGATCGAGCCTGACGTGTTGTCGAGGGTGGAGCCGGACACGGTGAGCGTGCCATCCGCGCCGTTCGCGGAAATCACGCCGCCCGAATTCTCAATCGCGCTGCCCGCGCTGGCCGTGAGATTGCCGCCGCTCTGTACCGAGCCCGCCGTGTTGTCGAGCGTGCCCTGCGTGACCACCGTCAGGCCGTCTGCGCCGTAAATCTGTCCACCGTTGCGGTTGATGATGCCGCTCGTGGCGCTCACGCTCGCGGCCTGTTGTGCGGAAAGCGTGCCGCCCGTATTGTCGAGCGAAGCCGCATTGGCCTGAAGCGTGCCGTTCGTCACGATCTGGCCCGAGGCATTCGACGCCGCGCCCGCTGTCGTCACCGCCAGCGTACCGGTACCCGCGTGCTGGATCGCGCCATCGTCATTCGTGAGTGCCTGGGCGCTGATCGCGAGGTTCTGTGCATTGGTGGCAAGCGTGCCGTTCGTGTTGTCGAGCGCACCGCCCGCGCTGACTGTCTGGTCCGCCGTGCCTGACTGGGTAATCGAGCCACTGCGATTCACGAGCGCGCCCGCGCTCGACACGCTGACCTGATCGCCGTCAATCTGGCCCGAGGTATTGTCGATGGTTGCGCCGGAAACCGTGGTGTCCGTTGCAGAGAACTGGCCGTGTACGTTGGACAATGCGCCTGTGGCCTGCGCACTGAGCGAGCCGCCCGCCGTCACGGAGCCGCCATCGTTGCTGATCGTCTGCGCAGTGAGCGTGGCATCGCCGAGCGCGGACATCGCGCCCTGGTTGGACAGCGTGCCAGCCGCCACATCCAGTCCGCCGTTCGAACCGATGACGCCGCCCTGGGCACCGTTCGCAGTCGTGCCCGATGCGTTGACGAGCGCCCCCGCGGTGTTCACCGTCAGACCATCGCCGTTGAGCGACGTGATACGTCCCGCCGTGTTGTCGATCGAACCGGCGTCGATGGCTTCCCTTCCGGCCGCCTCCAGCATGCCTTGCGCGTTATTGAGCGCACCCGACGTCTGCACGGACAGCGTGCCACCCGAAACGATCTGGCCGTTGCGGTTCGAGAGTGCGCCCGCCGTGATGGTCTGCGCGCCACCCGACGACATCGCGCCGTTGTCGTTCGTGAGCGTGCCTGCCGCGCGTGCGTCGAGCGTGCCGCCCGCCGTCGTTGTCGCACCCGACAGATTCAGGTCACCGCCATTTGCAGCCAGCACGAGCGCGCCGTTTGCCGACGTGCGGCCGCCAGCGAGATTCACGCCGCTGCCCGACAGAGACGCATTACCGCCCGCGACGTTCTGTCCAGTGGCGTTCAGCTGACCGGATGCTGTTACGTTCAGGTCGTCACCTGAGCCCACGGAACCATCATCGCCGTTCACACCCGCGCCCAGCGTTCCGGTTGAATTCACGCTCGTGGCGTTGACCGTCGTATTCTGCTGCGCGGCTACTGTGCCGCTGTTGGTGACCATACCGCTGGCCGAAAGCGTCGCGTTTTGCTGCGCGTAGGTCGTGCCGCTGTTCTGGATATCGCTGCCTGTTGCGGCAAGATTGCCGCTCGCGCTGGTCTTGCCAGCGAGGGACAGCAGGCCATTCGATTGCAACGTCAGGTCGCCCGCCTGCGCGGCGATCACGCCCTGGTTCGAAACACCTACGCCATACTCGTTGCTCGCCAGAAAGATGCGCCCGCTGTACATGCCGCCCAGCTGGCTCACGTCGATCGAGACATCCGGTGCGGGTCCGTCGCCTGCAATCGGCGTGAACGCCAGTGAGTCGTGACCGATCTGGTTTGCGCCGGTGATAACGTTCAGGTTCTTTCCGGCGTATATCTCCGCATTGACCTGCACCGCACGGGCCAGCAGGTCAACCTGATCCACGGTCGAGCCGTCGAGTCCTGCTCCCTGCACGGTGATGTTGCCGCCCCTCACGTTGAAACCGGTGAGCGAACCATCGGGGGCAAAGTTCGGCCTGCCTGTCGTCAGAATGGCGCGCGAGGTATTCAGGAAGCCGCCGCCGTTCACCGAAATGCCGGAACCGTTAGCAATCACCACCTCTGCGCGTTGTCCTGCCACTTCGAGATGGCCGTTGATCTGACTCGCCGCGCTGCTGTTGACCTGGTTCACGATGATGCGCGCAGCTTGGTTCGCCCCGAAGTTCGGGTTGCCGTTGATCTGCCCGGCCTGCTGCGTGTTCGTGATGACCGGCGAGTTATTGAGGATCGCGCCGGCCTTCTGCACGTCGAACTGCGAATAGGTGTTCATCGACACACCCGCGCCGGAAGGCCGGTTGATGTTCACCTGGGGTAATCCGTTCGCCGTACTGATCACGTTGGGTGCGTTCGCGCCAGAGGGGACGATCTGTGCGCTGGACCAGGCGGGCAGCACACCGAGCAATGCAAGCGCCGCGAACGCGATCTGCCGAAGCGAAAATAACGCTGTGTATCCTGCGGGATTACCGTGACTGCAAACTGGGGTCTGTCCGGCTTCCTTCCCTGTTGCCGTGGCGGTCTCCGCAACGGCAACGAGCATGTTTCCCAGATGGCTGAATACCAGCCGATAACTATCTTTATTCACTTTGCCAATTCACGTTACGAAGCAATCAGGGTTCGTAAACTAATGACTGACGGGTTTTAAATCCAGAATAAAAAGATGAATAACCGTTAAATTTCGCATTAATACATCGTGAATAACGAATTAGGATTTATCTTATTTCAGACGGATATGTTTTATGCTGAAATAAAAAGCTCGCGCGGGACGGGCAGTTAAAACGGACACCAGCAGTTCATCGACGAAAGGTGTTGAAACCGGCCGTCTGGTTACGATGTACCCAGACGTGTCACCATGACCGCGTACACCGATCCCGGCACTCGCGTAGCAGTGCATGCACCCGCCGCCGCTCCTCGCGCCAGTACGTCGAGCACATACCATGTTTCAACGCATTGAGCTTCGCGGCGGCTTTGCCCGCATTAGAGTCGCTAACACAACCTGGACATCAAGCGATGGACGCCATATCCTGGCGAGATGGCAAGACGAAAAATCAGTAACGAGTTATGGGCGGCTCTGGAGCCGTTGATTCCGGTGTTCACGCCGTCGCCCAAAGGCGGACGTCGCCGGACGGTGGATGACCGCGCAGCATTGAACGGCATCCTGTCTGTCCTGCAAACAGGCATTCCATGGGAATACCTGCCGAAAGAACTGGGCTTCGGCAGCGGGATGACCTGCTGGCGAAGGCTACGCGACTGGCAAGCCGTAGGCGTGTGGGAGAAACTGCATCTGGCGATGCTTTGCCGATTGCGTGAGCATGACCAGATTGATTGGGAACGGGCAAGTCTTGATGCCGCCAGTGTTTCCAGCCCCCGGGGGGCCAGGAAACCGGCCCTAACCCGACAGAGCGGGGCAAGCTCGGGTCGAAACGGCACATCGTCGTAGATGCGCGCGGCATTCCGTTGGCCATCACGGTCACGGGGGCTAACCGGCACGATTCGATGGCATTCGAGCCCACGCTTGATGCCATTCCTGCGGTGCCAGGCCTGAACGGACAGCCACGCAAACGCCCGGGCAACCCGAGTTCGACATTTCCGGCCGGAATTTGAGGCAATTTCGACCCAGAGCACCTTATAGATCAAACACTTGGCGTCCGTGGTTGTCGATGCGTTGTAGTGACACGAAATTTTCTGTGAGCCCTTGTT
>NZ_JAAGPQ010000133.1:0-232 GCF_017104985.1 Paraburkholderia sp. Ac-20342
AGAACTAGTCAGCAGCGTGACGTAATGGAGAGGAACTGCAAGAGTATGTAATGCACGAAAGATGAACGGCGCGAGGCCGGTACCTCGCTCGGATCACATTGAAGAGCAGGTGCGGAGTCCAGAACAGCACGAAGTGCGAAACGCCAAGTTGACACACGTTATGTCGTGACGCTGAACCCATTGTCATCAAGACAAGCGAAGCATACAAGTAGGAACTAGAGTTTTTTTTTTT
>NZ_JAAGPQ010000134.1:0-16297 GCF_017104985.1 Paraburkholderia sp. Ac-20342
TACGCGCCGAATGCGGCAACGTTCGTCACGACGCCTTCGAGCACCATGCCAGGGATCAGATCGCTGACCTTCTCGACCCCTTCACGGAACGTGGCGGTCTTGAACTCGGGACGCGGATCGCGGCCCGGCTTTTCAAGTTCGAGCAGAATGTCGCGCACGGTCGGCAGGCCGAAGCGCTCGTCGACGAATTCGGTCGGCGAGAGCCCGCGCAGCGCATCGCGATTGCCGAGCACTTCGCCGACCTGCCGGCTGATCTTCGCGAGAATCCGCTCGACGACCGGATACGCTTCCGGGTGCACCGACGAACGGTCGAGCGGATTCTCGCCGTTGTTGATGCGCAGGAAGCCGGCCGCCTGCTCGAAGGTCTTGTCGCCGAGACGCGGCACTTTACGCAGATGCTCGCGCGACGGGAACGGCCCGTTCGCATCGCGATAGTCGACGATGTTGCGCGCGAGCGTCGCATTCAAACCCGACACGCGCGCGAGCAGCGCGACCGACGCGGTGTTCGCATCGACGCCGACCGCGTTCACGCAGTCCTCGACGACCGCATCGAGCGAGCGCGCGAGTTCGCGCTGATTCACGTCGTGCTGATACTGGCCGACACCGATCGCCTTCGGTTCGATCTTCACGAGTTCGGCGAGCGGGTCCTGCAGACGGCGCGCGATCGACACCGCGCCGCGCAGCGACACGTCCATGTCGGGGAATTCCTTCGCGGCGAGTTCGGACGCCGAATACACCGACGCACCCGCTTCCGACACGACGATCTTTTGCAGCTTCAATTCCGGATGACGCGAGATCAGTTCGCTCGCGAGCTTGTCGGTCTCGCGCGAGGCGGTGCCGTTGCCGATGCTGATCAGCTCGGCCTGGGTCTGCGCGGCGATGCGCGCGAGCTTCGCGAGCGAGCCGTCCCAGTCGCGGCGCGGCTCGTGCGGATAGATCGTGTCGGTCGCGAGCACCTTGCCGGTACGATCGACCACCGCCACCTTCACGCCCGTGCGCAGGCCCGGATCGAGGCCGATCACGGCCTTCGGGCCGGCCGGTGCCGCGAGCAGCAGGTCTTTCAGATTGCGCGCGAACACGCGGATCGCTTCGTGTTCGGCTTCGTCGCGCAGATTGGTCAGCAGTTCGTTTTCGAGGTGCGGCTGCACCTTCACGCGCCAGCACCAGCGGCACACGTCGGAGAGCCACTTGTCGGCGGGGCGGTTCTGATTGGCAATGCCGAAGTGCCGCGCGATCAGCGCTTCGCCCGGATGCGGCACCTGCGCGTCGAGTTCCTCGCCCAAGCCGAGCTTGATCATCAGCACGCCCGCATTGCGGCCGCGGAAGAGGGCCAGCGCGCGATGCGAGGGCACCGTGCGGATCGTTTCGGCGTAGTCGTAGTAGTCGCGGAATTTCTCTTCCTCGGCGGTTTCCTTGCCTTCCACGACCTTCGACGACACCACGCCCTGGTTGAACAGGTAGTCGCGCAGCTTGCCGAGCAGCTCGGCCGTTTCACCGAACTGCTCGGAGAGGATGTCGCGCGCGCCGTCGAGCGCGGCCTTCACGTCGGCGATGCCTTTCTCGGCATCCACGTAGGCCGCGGCTTCGGTTTGCGGATCGAGCAGCGGATTACAGAGCAAGGCGTCCGCGAGCGGCTGCAAACCGGCTTCGCGCGCGATCTGCGCACGCGTGCGGCGCTTCGGCTTGTACGGCAGATAGAGGTCTTCCAGCACCTGCTTGCTGTCGGCGCCTTCGATCGCGGCGCGCAGCTCGTCGGTGAGCTTGCCCTGTTCGTCGATGCTTGAGATGATCGCCGCGCGCCGGTCTTCCAGCTCGCGCAGATACAGCAGGCGTTCCTCGAGGTTGCGCAGTTGCGTGTCGTCGAGATTGCCGGTCACTTCCTTGCGGTAACGGGCGATGAACGGAACGGTCGCGCCTTCGTCGAGAAGTTCCACGGCGGCCGCGACCTGGCGCGGCTGGACGGACAGTTCAGTGGCGATGCGCTGGACGATCTTGAGTGCTACGGTTTCCGTCATAAGGTCTTGGTGTTCCTGCGGACTCAGTGAGGGGCCGCGCGCGGGCGGCAGGTCGGACAGGCCGGGCATGCGCCGCGACCAGGAGCGGGGCATTTTGCCATAAATGCCAGGAGGCTCAACCGCGCGGTGTTAGAATTTCGGGCATGTTCCGTTGACCTTCTACGACGTTGCCAATCTCCTTGTCGCTCAATCGCCTGGTCTCTTTTTTGTCGTCGGGTTCGTCTCCGGGCTTGTCTCGGGATTTGTCTCAATTGCCGCTTTCTTCGCCGCGTTTGGCGGCCGGTTCGCCCGTACCGATGGCGCGTGCCGCAGCGGGCGCGAAGCCTGCTTGCGCGGCTGATTTCGGGGTGATTCGGTTTGCGCCGCGCAGGCTGGCGGCGGTGGGCGCCTCGTGCGTGATCGCCGTGGCGCTCGGCGTGCCCCGGCCGGCTATCGCGCAGGCCGCGCAGCCGGCGGCGACGGCCACCGTCCCGGCAGCCGCTCAGTCGGCAAATCAGCCTGCAAGCACGACGACAGCGACAACAGCAACCGGCGCAACGAGCGCCGACAGTCCGCAGAGCGTGAGCGACGCGGCCGCGCTCGACAAATCGTTCGAGGATCGGCAACAAGTGCTCGACCAGCGCAGCGACGACAACAACTACCAGTACGCGCTCGCGCAGCACAACTGCTACAGCCGCTTTTTCGTCAATCACTGTCTGGACCGCGCGCGCGATTCGATGCGCACGGTGCAGGCGCAAATCCGCAAGGAACAGCTGACGCTCGACGCCGAGCAGCGCGCACAGCGCGCTCGCGAGCGCGACCAGCGCACCGCCTTGCGGCGCGCGCAAAACGAGGCGGAAGCGCCGCAACGGGCCGCCGAAGACGCGCGCAACGAGCAGGCGTATCAGGAGAAGCAGCGCCAGAACGCGCTCGATCAGGCGCAGCGCAACGCCGAGGCGCCGCAGCGCGCGGCCAACGCGCAGGCCTACGAAGACAAGCAGCACCAGCACGCGCTCGATCAGGCACAACGCGGCGTCACGCCGGCGCAGGCGGCGGCCAATCAGCAGGCCTACGACCAGAAGCAGAGCGACTACCAGCGCAAGCTCGAGGAAGCGCGTCAGCAGGGCGTGCAAAAGGCGCAGGAGCGCGAGCAGAAGCAGCAGAATTTCGAGCGCAAGCAGGCCGATGCGGCGCAGCACAAGCTCGACGTCGAAGCCCGCCAGAAGCAGGCCGCCGAGAAGGCCGAGCAGAAGCGTCAGGACCAGTTGAAGCAGCAGCAACTCGAAGAGCAGCAGAAACAGCAACAGCAGCAGGAGTAGTCGCGTGCTGTAGCCGGTGCCGGCTCGTGGCCGGCACCACCGTAGTCGCCGTAACGCGTTTTGAGCCGGACAGCAACCTCAGGCATCGGGCTGCGCGCGCAGTTCATGCCTTCGACGAGAGGAGGCGAGCATGCGCGATCGTCATCACGTCATCGACGGGAACACACTCCGTGACCGCATTCTGCAACTGGAATCGGAGCATAGTGGGCTCGACCGGTTGATCGACCGGATGTCGGATGAGCCCGGCATCGACGACCTTGAGCTGCAGCGCCTGAAAAAGCGCAAGCTCAAAGTCAAGGACACCATCATCTTGCTGCAATTGCAGCTCGAACCGGACGTACGCGCCTGAGTTCGCGGCCTGGCAGGCGCCGGGCGCGCAGCGCGCGAGCCGGACTTCGCAGGAAACGCTTGCCTTGAATTCACCGCATGACACCTCATCCCGGACCGCGCCGGGCGACGCTGCATCCACCGCCGGCGCGCCGGCTCCGGCTCCGGCGCCGCGCGCGGCTGCGTCCGTGGCCGGCGTGACGCTGGACCGACGCCGTGCTGTGGAGCTCGACGATATCTTCGCCGACAACGGCTTGCTCGCGCGCCAGATCGACGGCTACCGGCCGCGCGCATCGCAGATCGAGATGGCGCGTGCCGTCGCCGCGGCGATGGAAGCGTCGGGCCGCGCGCTGCCCGAGCCCGCGATGTTCGAGGCGCAGAAGCGTCCGGCGCGGCGTCTGCAGCAGACGGGTAGCGATGCCGCCGCCGAGACCACCGATAGCGCCGAATCCGACGGCCTCGACGGCGGCGAGAACACGCTGATCGTCGAGGCGGGCACCGGCACCGGCAAGACCTATGCGTACCTCGTGCCGGCCATGCTGTGGGGCGGCAAGGTGATTGTCTCGACGGGCACCAAGCACTTACAGGACCAGCTGTTCCAGCGCGACATTCCGACCGTGCGCGACGCGCTCGCGGTGCCGGTGTCGGTCGCGATGCTCAAGGGGCGCGCGAACTATCTGTGCCACTACTACCTGCAACGCACGGCCGACAACGGCCGTCTGCCGTCGCGCCAGGAAACCTCGTATCTGCAGGACATCGTGCGCTTCGCGAAGATCACGCGCACTGGCGACAAGGCCGAACTCGCGAGCGTGCCGGAAACGGCGCAGGTGTGGTCGATGGTGACGTCGACGCGCGATAACTGTCTCGGCCAGGAGTGTCCGCACTACAAGGACTGCTTCGTGATGCAGGCGCGCCGCGAAGCGCAGCAGGCCGACATCGTGGTGGTCAACCACCATCTCTTTTTCGCCGACATCATGTTGCGCGATACCGGCATGGCCGAGTTGCTGCCCACGGCCAATACGGTCGTCTTCGACGAAGCGCATCAGTTGCCCGAAACCGCTACGCTGTTCTTCGGCGAGACGCTGTCGACCGCGCAGTTTCTCGAACTCGCGCGCGATTCGGTGGCCGAGGGTTTGGGCCATGCGCGCGATGCGCTCGACTGGGTCAAGCTCGGCGCGACGCTCGAGCGTGCCGCGCGCGACGTGCGGCTCGCGTTCAAGGAAGACACGCTGCGTCTGTCGATCGGCCAGTTGCCCGACGATCATCCGCTGTTCGCGGCGCTCGAAACGCTCGAAACCGAACTCGACGCATTGGCCGCCGCGCTCGCGGGGCAGGCCGAGCGCGCGGAATCGATCGGCGCGTGTCTGCGTCGCGCTCGCGAATTGCAGGACGTGCTGAGTGGCTGGACCACGCCGCCGTCGGCCGCCGAGCGCGACGCGGCCAATCCGCGCGAGGGTGAGGGCGGCGGCACTGCGGCCGGCGGCAAGACCGGGCACGCCGATCCGAACGAAAAGGTGCGCTGGATCGAAGTGTTCTCGCATACGGTGCAGTTGCACGAAACGCCGCTGTCGGTTGCGCCGATTTTCGCCAAGCAGCGCGCCGGCGTGCCGCGTGCGTGGATCTTCACGTCGGCGACGTTGTCGGTGCGCGGCGACTTCACGCACTATGCGGCACAGATGGGGTTGAACTCGAAACGCTCGATGACCTTGCCGAGCCCGTTCGACTACCCCTCGCAGGGGCTGCTGTATGTGCCGCGCAATCTGCCGCAGCCGTCGTCGCCGATGTTCACGGACGCGGTGTTCGATGCGGCGCTGCCCGCGATCGAAGCGTCGGGCGGCGGCGTCTTCATGCTGTGCACGACGCTGCGCGCGGTGGACCGTATCTCGGCGAAGTTGCGCGACGTGATCGAGGCGCGCGGCTGGGACTATCCGCTGCTCGTGCAGGGCGATGCGAGCCGCACCGAATTGCTCGATCGCTTCCGGGCGTACGGCAACGCGATTCTGGTCGGCAGCCAGAGCTTCTGGGAAGGAGTGGATGTGCGCGGCGATGCGCTGTCGCTCGTCGTGATCGACAAGCTGCCGTTCGCGCCGCCCGATGACCCGGTGCTGTCCGCACGGCTCGATGCGTTGACGAAGAAAGGCTTGAGCCCGTTCGCCGTGCACCAGTTGCCGCAGGCCGTGATTACGCTCAAGCAGGGCGCGGGGCGTTTGATTCGCGCGGAGACCGATCGCGGCGTGCTGATGATCTGCGATACGCGCCTCGTCGAGAAGCCGTATGGCCGCCGTATCTGGCAGAGCCTGCCGCCGTTCAAGCGTACCCGCGAGATCGACGTGGTGCGCGAGTTCTTCGAAGAGCGTGCGACGCCGGCTCAATAGCCGACAGAGGCGAAGCGCGCGGGTTCTGCTTAAAAAAATGCCGCTTTAAAAAGCGGCATTTTTTCGACGGTTTTCAGGCTGGCTCTTAAGCAGAACAGCTAAAAAACCTTGCTGCAAAAACGCAGCCATAAAACAAAACGCCACGGAGATGAATCCGTGGCGTTTTGCCTGACTGCCCGGGAAATCGCGACGATTTCCCGAGGCAGAACCCTACACGACAGCTTACTGGCTTGCGCCCGAAGCCGGAGCAGCAGCCGAAGCCGCAGCGTCCGAAGCGGCAGCGGTCGCGTCCGAAGCAGCAGCCGTAGCCGAAGCAGCAGCGTCGCTCGCAGCAGCAGCAGCACCCGACGCAGCAGCTGCTGCGTCCGAAGCTGCAGCAGCCGGTGCCGAAGCAGCAGCTGCGTCGCTAGCCGGTGCGGCGGCCTGGTCGTTGCTCTTGTTGCATGCAGCCAGTGCCACAGCTGCCAACAGGGATGCTACGAGGAGGGATTTCTTCATGATCACGTCCTTTTATGGTTTAAAGGTAAGCAACAGCGCAAAATAAAACCGGTAATGTGCTCCAACACCGACCTGGGCCGCTGGTGGAGATGCTCTTTTGACGAGCTGAAATCTTCCCTACGGCTTGGGCGGAAATTATATGCACTTTCGTACTGACAGTCGATAAATCCGGGGTCAATACGTTGTCTTTCTCATACAAAATTTCACTGTACGGTATAGCACGCGGGCAGACTTACGCAAGCTCGCCCACCTGTATCCAGCCCGCACAATACCACTCGTGTAGCAGTGCTGTCACCGATGAATCGTGCGAGAGTGTTACAAAGCGTTTCGCACTCATGCACCGTAGATTAGCGAGATCAAACAGCCATTTTTTCGCGCCGTCCCACGACATTTCTTCTCCATTTACGAAGAAAAAACGGCGTTCATACAACAGGTTGGTCTTGCGGTCGAGCCGCAGGCCACGTTTCGACACTTCGCTGACGAAACGGGCCTCGTTGAGCGGCCGTTGCGGCGGATCGAAGACGACGCTCGGCTTGGGTTCACTGAGATACGTGCCAAGGAACGACGCAATGTCCTGCTCATTCCATTTGATTCGAGCAAGGATCGCGCCAACCTTCTCGACGAGCGCCGCCGGCAGCTCGGCCGGACGCTCGACGGCCGGTTGCTGCGGATCGCGGTAAAGCACGCCGGCCTTGCCCGCGGACTCGCCGCGCTCGGCCAGATGGTAGAGAAACTGCGCGGTCAACTCGCTCGCGGAGGGCGCGCGAAAACCGATCGAGCAGGTCATGCATTCGCCTTCGGCAATACCGTCATGCGCGATGTGCGGCGGCAGATACAGCATGTCGCCGGGCTCCAGCACCCACTCCTCTTCGGGCTCGAAGTTCTGTAAAACTTTCAAGGGCAAGCCGGCTTGCAGCGTCAGGTCTTTCTGCGCGCTGATGCGCCAGCGGCGCTTGCCTTTTACTTGCAAAAGAAACACATCGTAGGAATCGAAGTGGGGGCCGACGCCGCCGCCGTCGCTCGCGTACGAGATCATCAGGTCGTCGAGCCGCGCGTCCGGCACGAAGCGGAAGCGGTTCAGCAGGTCGCGGGCGCGATCATTGTGCAGGTCCACGCCTTGCACGAGCAGCGTCCATGCGCGCTGCTTGAGCGACGGCAACTCGTCGGGGGCGAACGGGCCGTGTTCGAGTTGCCACCTGTTGCGGAAGTGGGTGATCAGGCGCGCTTCGACATCGTCCTGATCGGCCAGCTCGAAAAGTTCGTCGCGCGACAGCGGCGCTTCGAGGTCCGGAATCGCCTGGCGGATCAGCAGCGGTTTTTTCTGCCAGTAGCGGCGCATGAATTGCGACGGCGTCAGATTGCCGAGCAATGCGGTCGGTATGTCGGGTGAAGGTGGGAGCGTGGGCATTGCGGTGGGCTTCGAAACGGGCTTTGAGGCTGGCTTTGAATCAGGCTTTGACTCAGGCCTTGAGTTGGGTTTTGAGTCAGGCTTTGAAGCAGACGAGGAATTGCGTGCCGAAGCTGCATCGGCCGGGAGGTGAGTGGGGCGCCTCGGCATCGTATAATGAGAGCTGTATTCTGGAGAATCGAATGAAAATTGCAAAGAACACCGTCGTGTCGGTCGCCTACAAGCTGTCGGATGCTCAAGGCAATCTGATTGAGGAGAGCGACGAGCCGATGGTCTATCTGCACGGCGGCTATGATGGCACGTTCCCCAAGATCGAGGAAGAGCTCGACGGCCACGAGGCCGGCTTCGAGACCCAGATCCAGCTCGAGCCGCAAGACGCATTCGGCGAGTACGATCCCGAACTCGTGAAGATCGAACCGCGCGATCGTTTCCCGGAACCGCTCGAAGTCGGCATGCAGTTCGAAGGCACGCCGGAAGATGGCGACGAGGAAATCGATGCGCTGGTGTACGTCGTGACCGACGTCGCGGAAGACAAGGTCGTGCTCGACGGTAACCATCCGCTGGCCGGCATGGCACTGCGTTTCGCGCTGACCGTGAAAGACGTGCGCCCCGCGACCGAAGACGAAATCGAACACGAACACGCGCACGGCGCCGACGGCCTCGAAGTTCTCGACGACGACGAGGACGACGAAGAAGACGACTCCAAACCCACTTTGCACTGAGCTTGCCGCTCAGCCGGGTGCGCCTGAAGGCGTGCCCGGCGGCACGCGCGGCGACGTGGCCGGTGCCGACGCAGGCGAGGGTGCCGGCACCGATGGCGAAGCCGGCAGTATCGACCCCGGCGGCATCGAAATCGCCGGCTCATATTCACTACCTTCCTGATCCAGCTGTGGCCCGCCGGGTGTACCAGGTGCGCCTGGTGCCTGCGGCAGCAGCGGCGGCAATTCCGACGCCGGACCGAAGCCCGGCACATTCGGCATATCGGGCGAGCCCGACATCGACGCACCGGATTCATCGTGCGATTGCAGCGGCGGCGTAGTCGGCAGCGGTATCTGTTTCGGCACGTCGTGCGCGCTCACACGGAACGGCGTTTTCCTGCCGAAATCCGCTTCAATCTGAATCCACTGGTTAAAACGATCGCGCGGCGCAAGCCCGATACGCGTGAGGTTCGTCACGGCCATGCCCTTGTCGTTGCGTAGTGGCTGATCGATCACGAAGCCGCCGGCCACGCGTTCGTCGTCGGCATGAATCACGACCACGGGCCCGTGAAAAGTCTGCGCGAGCTTGACGAGGCTGCGCTTGAGTTCGAGAAAGCCATCGCGACGCGTGCTGCGCGCGAAATGCAGCCACGCGAACCGCTCGGGCCGCTTGTAGCGCTCCGGATCGAAGTCGCCCTCGATGAACACGACGATCGCACGCGCGTCGCGGCGTTTCGCATATTCGCCCGCGTGTTCGAGCCAGAATGCATTGGCGATCACGCGATCCTCGAACTCGCCGTTGCGGCCGCCCGCGGTCAGATAGTGATTGTTCGGCCCCGGCGCGTTCAGGCCGACGAACACGATGTCGCGGGCCTGATCGGCGGTCCTGTCGTTTGCCTTCTCGTTCGCGCTTTCGCTCATGACCCAGCGCACGTTTTCACGGAACGGACGAAAGCGCGAGACTTCGCTTTCGCGCGTCAAGGCAATCGGGTTCTGGCCCATCGAGGTGGAGTCGGCGAATAGCGTTTGCCGCAGCAGATCGAGCCGCTCGACCGGATCGAAGCCGCCGGCTTCGGCCGTCCCGCAATCGACCCAGTCGTGTTCGCCGGGAATGAAGAAGAGCGGCAGGCGCGAGTTTTCGAGCAGCGCGTAACGGCGCTCGTAAAGCGTGTCGCGGCAGACTTCCTTCGGCCCCTTCAGATTGCCGTCGTAGACAATGAAGCGCACCGCGCGCTCGCGGCCGATCGCATCGAGCAACCGCTGTGTGGAGGCTTCGTCGGCGGGGCTGCGCATCGTGTCCGCGATGACCGCGAACGTGAAACGCGAGGCCTCGGCCCGCGCAGGCGTGGTCCACGCGCACAGTGCCGCGAGCGCGGCGATGCCGCCCACGAGCGCGCGAGCGTGGCTCAGCGCCGCGCGAAACTCGCGCGGCCGTTGGGGATGCCGGTGTGCGTCAACGGTCCGCATCCGGCGCGACGGCCAGTTCATGTAGTTCGTACAGCAGATCGAGTGCTTCGCGCGGCCGCAGATCGTTCGGATCGATGCCGCGCAGACGCTCGACGACGGCCTGCATCGCGGGCGATGCGGGTGACGCATGGGTGTCGGCATCGTTGTCGTCGTCCGCGTCTTCGGCGAGCATCGGCGGCGCGGCGAACAGATCGAGTTGCGGCGCGGGCTGTGCGGCCGATTGCTGTTCGAGATGTGCGAGATGCTTGCGCGCCGCGCGGATCACCGCGTTCGGCACCCCGGCCAGTTGCGCGACCTGCAGACCGTAGCTCTGGTTGGCCGGCCCTTCGTCGACCGCATGCAGGAACACGATGCCATGCCCGTGTTCGACCGCCGACAGATGCACGTTGGCCGCGTGCGGAAATTCCAGCGGCAGTTGCGTCAGCTCGAAGTAGTGCGTTGCGAACAGCGTGTAGCAGCCGTTGTGCGCGAGCAGGTGCCGTGCGATCGCCCAGGCGAGCGCGAGACCGTCGAACGTCGAGGTGCCACGGCCGATCTCATCCATCAGCACGAGGCTGTGCTGTGTCGCGTCGTTGAGGATCGCGGCGGCTTCGGTCATTTCGACCATGAAGGTCGAGCGGCCGCCGGCGAGATCGTCCGCCGCGCCGATGCGCGTGAAGATGCGGTCGATCGGCCCGAAGGCCGCGCGCCGTGCCGGCACGTAGCTGCCCACGTAGGCGAGCAGCGCGATCAGCGCGGTCTGACGCATGAACGTCGATTTACCGCCCATGTTCGGGCCGGTGATCAGCAGCAGCTTGCGCTCGGCGGCGAGCATGCAGTCGTTCGCGATGAACTGCTCGACCTGGGCCTCGACCACCGGATGGCGGCCCTGCTCGATGTCGATGCCGGCATCCGCGCAGAAGCTCGGCGCGACCCAGTCGAGCGCGCGGGCGCGTTCGGCAAAAGCCGCCAGCAGATCGAGTTCGGCCAGTGCCGAGGCGACGCGCTGGCAGTCCGGAATGAACGGCAGGAGTGCTTGCAGCAACGCGTCGTACAACGCGCGCTCGCGCGCAAGCGCACGCTCCTGGGCGGAGAGCGCTTTGTCCTCGAAGGTCTTCAGTTCCGGCGTGATGTAGCGCTCGGCATTCTTCAGCGTCTGACGGCGGCGATAGTCGTCGGGCACCTTGTCGGTTTGGCCGCGCGTGACTTCGATATAGAAGCCGTGCACCTTGTTGTACTCGACGCGCAGATTGCCGATGCCGGTGCGCGCGCGTTCGCGCGTTTCGAGATCGATCAGGAATTGCCCGCAATTCTCCGAAATGTCGCGCAGTTCATCGAGCTCCGCGTCGTAGCCGCGTGCGATCACGCCGCCGTCGCGCACCATCGCGGCCGGCTCCTGCGTGACCGCGTGCCTGAGCAGTTCGACGCACTCGGCTGGCGGCTCCAGCGCCGCGTCGATGCGCGCGAGCGAAGCCGCGTTCGACGACACCGCGGCAAGCTGCGCGCGCAGTGCCGGCAGCGCGATGAACGTATCGCGCAGGCTCGACAGATCGCGCGGCCGCGCCGAGAGCAGGGCGAGACGTCCGGTGATCCGCTCGATATCCGCGATCTGCCGCAATGCCTGGCGCAAGGTATCGAGATCGGCGCCGGGCGGCGCGTCGAGTAGCGCGCCGATGGCCTGCTGACGCGCCTGCGCAACCGCCGATTCGCGCGGCGGATGGTGCAGCCAGTGACGCAGCAGGCGGCTGCCCATTGTCGTGCAGCAGGTGTCGAGCAGCGAGCACAGCGTCGGCGATTCGGTGCCGCGCAGTGTTTCCGTGAGTTCGAGGTTGCGGCGCGTGGCGGGGTCGAGGCCGATATATTCGGACTCGTATTCGACCTTCAGGCTGCGCACGTGTCGCAATTGCTGGCCTTGCGTGGACGCCGCGTAGAGCAGCAACGCACCGGCCGCGCCGCACGCGCAGCCGAGCGAATGCGCGCCGAAGCCGTCGAGGCTTGCCACTTCGAGCTGGTCGCACAGGCGCTTCGTGCCCGACGCGATATCGAAGTGCCAGGCCGGCATGCGCGTGAGTGCGCCCGCGTTGGTGGGCGGCGTCCAGCTTGCCGAATCGGCGCTCGCGTCGGCGACGAGAATTTCAGCGGGGCGAATGCGTTCGAGTGCCGCGGCCACCTGGTCGGGCGCGACTTCCGCGAGACGCAGTGCGCCGCTCGCGAGATTGAGCCATGCGAGGCCGACGCTCGTCGCAACGCCGCGGCGATTGTGCGCGACGCACATCGAGAGCAGGTAAACGTCGCTCTTGTCGGACAGCAGCGCGGCATCCGTCAGCGTGCCCGGTGTGACCACACGGACGACCTTGCGCTCGACCGGCCCTTTCGAGGTGGCCGGGTCGCCGATCTGTTCGCAGATCGCCACGGATTCGCCGAGCTTCACGAGCTTGGCCAGATACTGTTCGACCGCGTGATGCGGCACGCCGGCCATCTTGATCGGATTGCCCGCCGACGCGCCGCGCTGCGTGAGCGTCAGATCGAGCAGCCGCGCGGCTTTCTCCGCGTCGTCGAAAAAGAGTTCGTAGAAGTCGCCCATCCGGTAGAACACGAGCGTGCCCGGATGCTCCGCTTTGATGCGCAAATATTGCTGCATCATTGGAGTGTGTTGTGCGACGTCGTTGGCCGCTGCGGTTTGAATGCCCATCCTTGGTGTCTTCTTGCGGTAGATGCTCAGGGCGTGAGTTTAACCCGCCCGCGCGGCGAACGGACCCTGGCCGAACGGCCGATGCACGACGCAAAACGGCTGTGGCAGCATGAAATCTCCACGGCAGCGCGAACGGGCGGGCTGCGACGATGCGTATCGCCGTGGCGGCGCGCCGAGACGCGCGCTTGCCGGAGTCATCGAGCCACCGAATCACCGAAGGCGAATCGTCATGCATTCATTCCTCGACCATCGCACGCATGTCGACCATGCGCTCGTTCACGGCGCTGCGCCGCATGGCGAGCCACATCAGCAGCGTGATGAAACTGCCGAACACGACGATGATCCATTGCGCGGGCAGCTTCGCGATGAGCAGCAGCGCATACATGCCGAGCATCAGCAGCACGGCGAGGTTCTGGTTGAAGTTCTGCACGGCGATCGAGTGGCCGGGCGACAGCAGCGTCGCGCCGCGATGCTGGAGAAGCGCGTTCATCGGCACGATGAAAAAGCCCGACAGCGCGCCGAGCACGATCATCAGCGGATAGGCGAGCAGGAGATAGGCGGGCGCGACGTGCGAGCCGATGCGCAGGCCCGCGCCGGGCGGGAACAGATCCTTGTTGTAGAACGCCATCGCGATCGCCACCGCGCCGGTCAGCACGCCGACCGGCAGCACGCGCAGCGATTTGCGCAGCGGAATCAACGCGGCGGCGGCCGTCGCGCCGAGCGCGATGCCGATGCCGCTCACGCCCTGCATGACCGCTGCTTTCGGCAACGTCAGCCCAAGGTTCACGTTCGCCCATTTGAGCACGAGCAACTGCATCGTCACCGCGGCACCCCACAGCAGCGTCGTGACCCACAGCGCGATCTGCGCGAGCTTGTCGGCCCACAGCACATGAAAGCAGTGATGGAATTCGCCGACCAGCTTCTTCGGCTCCGACAGACGGTTCGGATAGCGCGCGCCGGTGTCGGGAATGAAGACGTTGATCGCGGCGGCGACGGCGTAAGTGACCATCACCGCGAACATCGCGAGATCGGCGGCGGAGCCGATCAGCGGCAGATGCGCGTGCGCGACGAAGTGCCCGATCGACACGCTGATCAGCGCGCCGCCGAGCATCGTGCCGGCGATCGTCGAAAGGACCGTGGCCGATTCGAGCCATGCATTGGCCTGGACGAGCTTGTCGGCGGGCAGCAGCTCGGTGAGGATGCCGTACTTGGCCGGCGAATAGGCCGCCGCGCCAAAGCCGACCACGCCGTACGCAATCATCGGATGAACGCCGGCGATCATCAGCAGGCAGCCGCTCGCCTTGAGCGCGTTGGAGATGAACATCACGTGGCGCTTTTGCAGCGAGTCCGCGAACGCGCCGACGAAGGGCGCGAGCAGCACGTATGAAATCGTGAAGAAGATTTGCAGCAGCGGGGTGACCCAGGCAGCCGAGCGGATTACCGAAAGCAGCGCGATGGCGGCGATCAGCAGCGCGTTGTCCGCGAGCGACGAAACGAATTGCGCCGCAATGATCGTGTAAAAGCCTTTTTTCATGAAGCGGATGAGAGGCTGCGCGCGAGTCGGGAAGAGGGCGGCGAGGGAGCGGCAACAGGGCGTGGCAGCGGCCCGCACCGACACCGGCAAACCGCGCCGGCAGGAGAGCGCATGGCACCCCGGCTTTGTAGCACGAACGTGTGTACGCTGCAGTGCAGCCAACAAAAAAAGCGGCCGAAGCCGCTTTGCCGTGCGCCGATTACGCGAGTCCGCCCGCAGCCCGCGGCGGCACGCGTCAGGCCGACTGCTGACGCGTGCGGCTGTAGCGCGACAGAACCGGAATCATCTGCGCGTAGACCTTCGGGTTGCCCGCGACGACTTCGCCGACGTGCAGGAAGTCCGAGTCGCCCGTGTAGTTGCCGACCAGACCGCCCGCTTCCGTGATCAGCAGGCTGCCCGCCGCGACGTCCCACGGGTGCAGACCCTGCTCGAAGAAGCCGTCCATGCGGCCGGCGGCGACGTTCGCGAGATCGAGCGCGGCGGCGCCCGGACGGCGCAGGCCCGCGCAGGCTTCGGTCATTTCGGCGAACTGGCGGCCGTACGCTTCGAGGCTGTCCTGCTCGCGGAACGGGAAGCCGGTGCCGATCAGGCAGTCGGCAAGGCGGTCGCGCTTGGCGACGCGGATGCGGCGGTCGTTGAGGAACGCGCCACGGCCGCGCGAGGCAGTGAACAGGTCGTTGCGGTTCGGATCGTAGACGACGGCCTGCGTGACGATACCTTTGTGCGCGAGCGCGATCGACACGCAGTAGTACGGAAAGCCGTGGATGAAGTTGGTGGTGCCGTCGAGCGGATCGATGATCCACTGGTATTCGGAATCGTTGTCCGACTTGCCCGACTCTTCGGCGAGGATCGCGTGATCGGGATAGGCGGTCTTCAGCGTTTCGATGATCGCGGCTTCCGACGCTTTGTCGACCTCCGTGACGAAATCGTTGTGCTGCTTCTTGCTGACCTGGACCAGGTCAAGGTCGAGCGACGCGCGGTTGATGATCTGCGCTGCGCGGCGGGCGGCCTTCACGGCGATATTGAGCATGGGATGCATGAGTCTGGATCCTTGTGCCGGGGCAGCACGGCTGCTTGCCGGAAAATAAGCGCTAAACCTGCGCTAACAGGGTGCCGCGAAGGCGCGGAAACAGCACGGAAAACAAGCCGGGCAAAGCGCTGCTGCGCATTCCTCGTATTGCATTCCGTCGACGGAGACGAATTGGATAAGAACGTGGCGCCCGGTTCGGTGAATGCCTGGGCATTTGCCCGTGCCGGACACGAAAGGCAGCATTTTACCTGAGTCCTGGCGCCGCCGCGCATACGGATGATTCGGCGCGGCGGCGGGTTGGCGCTACCATACGCATCTTTAGCCTGCCGAGTTTTATCGTGGAGCACACCCACCATTCCTCCGATCCCGCCGTGGCCGAACTGCGCGGCGGCTTTACGTCGACGCGCTTCGTGCTCGTCGAGCCCAGCCATCCCGGCAACGTCGGCGCCGCGGCGCGCGCGCTGAAGACCATGGGCTTCTGGCGGCTCGTGCTGGTGTCGCCGCGCGTGCCGAACGTGCAGAACGATCCCGAAGCGATCGCGATGGCGAGCGGCGCCGACGACGTGCTCGCCTCGGTGCACATCGTGCCGACGCTCGCCGATGCGCTCGCGGGCGTGCACTGGTCGATCGCGCTGACCGCGCGGCTGCGCGAATACGGCCCGCCGCAATGGACGCCGCGCGCGGCCGCCGCCATCGCGCACGAACAGGCGGTACACGGCGAGATCGCGCTGGTATTCGGCAACGAGCGCACGGGCTTGTCGAACGAGGACGTCGAGCGCTGCAGCGCGCTTGCGCATATTCCGGCCAATCCGGCCTATAGCTCGCTCAATCTCGCCCAAGCGGTGCAGGTGCTCGCGTACGAACTGCGCACCGCCTATCTTGGTGTGGACGTTGGCGTTGGCGTCGGCGTCGGCGTCGGCGACACGGCAGGCGGCGCGCCGCTCCCGTCGCACGCAGGCGTCGGCGCGGCGCAGCG
>NZ_JAAGPQ010000012.1:0-121645 GCF_017104985.1 Paraburkholderia sp. Ac-20342
GGGACTAACCGGATGACGCTGAAGGGCGTTGTCACGTTAGCGGGGTACTCGCCTGACATATAGCGCAATGGAGAAGACGAAATCGCGCTATCACAGTCACCGATTCTCGGTGGGCGTCATCTCTCAAATGATGCGCAGATATTTCCGGTTCCAGCTCAGCCCGCGCGATATCGAAGAGCTGCTGTTCGAACGTGGCGTGATCGTTAGCTATAAGACGATCGTTTCAACTGCCGCTTCACGCGGCTTCGGGGAAAACTGTAGTCGCCGATTCATGTCTGCAATGTACATATAGCGACGAATCAATTGACGGACCATAAATCACCGATGCAGAAGGCGATTTGATCGCTGCGCGCATGACAACATGATCGTTGATCACTCGAAGTTTTAGCTCAAGGTCTAACGCTTTGTTCGGGGTTGGAGTGGCGATCATGCGGGGCAGTGCGGCTGTGCCCCGCGGGCATCGTTGAAACTCAGGGTGCGGTGGGCTGCCAGGACGGATCAGGATCGAACGCCCTGATTGCCGCCGCGATGCGCGCGCCGTTCGGTCCGAGATTCTTCTGATACAGCTTGCCGTCCTGGTTGACGATGAAGCTCATCACACCGGTCTTGCCATAGTCGGCCGGCTACGCGATCAGAGCGAAGCCGCCTTTGAGCTGTCCGTTTCCGGCATAGCTGCGCGCGCCGCCCTCCGCATGCGGGCCCTGCGCCGTGAGGATGCGGAAGTGGTAGCCGTGATAACCCTCCTTCGGCGTCACCTTCGCGTCATGCGGCATGGTGGCCGCGAGCGGGTCGAGCGGGCTTTCGGTTTCGCCGGACCCGGCCGGCCAGTAGAGTCCGTCATGCGTGCCGGGCGTGCTCATGAAGCGTTGCGCGTAGTGTTGCATCATGCCGTGATACTCCTTCTGCGCATCGACATAGGCGAGCGAGGTGAGCATCGCGGCGCGCTCGTTGCGGCCGATGCGGCGTGTGAGGATCTCGCCCGCGTCCTCGCGCGGGTCGAAGCTCCAGCCGTGCGCGCCCTGCACGATCGGCGTCGCGTTTATTGCCGATAAACTGGGGCGCCGCAAGGTGTTCGTGGGTGCGCTGCTGTGTTACACCATCGCGGCAGCCATCATGTCGTTGCAGACGGACCCGGTCTGGATCGTGTTCTGGCGCGTGATCGCGGGCATCGTCGTGGGCGCCGAACTCGTCACGATCGACGCATACGTGTCGGAGTTTGTCCCGGCGCGCATCCGCGGGCGCGCGTTCGCCTTTCTCCAGACCATCCAGTACACGTCCATTCCCACTATCGCATTCCTTTCATGGCAACTGGTACCGATCGCACCGTTCGGATTCGACGGCTGGCGATGGGTGGTATGGATCGGTTGCGCGGGAGCGATTCTCGTCTGGATCGTGCGGCTCGGATTGCCGGAAAGTCCTCGCTGGCTGATCCAGCAAGGTCGTGGCGAGGAGGCCGCGAAGATCGTCGCACGGATCGAGGCGAAGATTAAAAAGATAACCGGTGAACCGTTGCCTCCGGTTCCTGCCACCGTACCGCCGGTCAAGGCAGTTGCGTCCGATGGAACCATCGGCTCGTGGTACGCCCGGTATCGCAAACGCACCATCGTGCTGCTCGTCTTCAATTTCTTTCAATTGATCGGATACTATGGATTTGCCAGCTGGGTACCGACGCTGCTTGCCGAGAAGGGCGTGGCGCTGACTCATAGCCTGATGTATTCCTTCATCATTGCGATTGCCAGTCCGTTGGGCCCGCTTGTCGCGATGCTATTCGCCGATCGCGTGGAGCGGAAATGGCTGATTGCAGGATCTGCCGCCAGCATGGCGGTCTTGGGAATCATCTTTGCCCAGCAACGCGATCCTGTGATCGTCGTCGCAATGGGGCTGTTGATGACGTTGGCTTTTTCATACAGGCCTTATCAGGCGGAGCTGTTTCCCACTCACATGCGTGCACGCGCTATCGGCATGGTCTATTCGGCCAGTCGTGTCAGTGCCATGTTGTCGGGGTTCCTGATTGCGTTCTTCCTCCGACACCTCGGTGTGCTGGGCGTATTCTCGCTCATCGCGGGTTCCATGCTGATCGTGTTCATTACGATCGGCGTTTTCGGCCCGCGTGTGCGCGGATTGAGTCTCGAACAGATTTCGCAGTGAACAGCTCCGGCAACTATCTCCCCGTTCGCGAGGCGTGGCTCGAATCCGGCGCTGAGGCCGCGCTCGAGCCCGACCTGCCCATCGTCGACGCGCACCATCACTTCTACGATCGCAAGGGATGGACTTACCTGCTCGACGAATATCTTGAAGATGCGCGGTCTGGACACAACATCACGGCGTCGGTTTATATGCAGGCGCTCACGCGCTATCGACGGTCGGGTCCCGAGGAGTTCTGGCCCGTGGGCGAAGTCGAGTACGTTGCTGAAGCGACTGCCCACATGCAAAACACAGGAATCCAGGTCGCAAAAGGTATCGTTGGTTATGTCGATCTTCGACGCGGTGCGGCGTTCGGGACGTAATCGAGAAAGAAGTTGAACGAAGCGACAGGCGTTTGCGCGGAGTGAGGCATCTGGTGGCCTGGGACCGTGACCCGACTCTCGTGAATCCGTTGTCCGCCGCGCCGCGCGGTCTGCTGCTCGATCCACACTATCGGGCAGGTGTGGTGCAACTGGGCTCGCTCGGTCTGTCTTACGATGCATGGCTCTTTTTTCCGCAACTTCCCGAAGTTTCGATCTGGCTAAGGCGCATCCGGATATTCCAGTCATCATCAATCACTGCGGCGGGGATCGTGCGAATATCCAGCTATCGCGATCGTCGCAAGGAAGTATTCGAGACTTGGGCGAGATCGATGCGGCAACTGGCTCGATTGCACAACGTGTATGTGAAGTTGGGCGGGTTGGGTATGCGTATCAACGGCTTCGACTTTGAAAAAGGCGAGCGTCCACCGTCGTCGCTGGAACTCGCGGAAACCTGGAAGCCGCGGATGCATACCTGTATCGAAGCTTTTGGCGTAAATCGCCGTATGTTCGAGAGCAATTTCCCGGTGGACAAGGGCTCTTATCCCTACAGCAACGGCTGGAATGCGTTCAAGCGGCTCACCAGGCAAGCCAGTGCGGAGGAACGCGCGGCCCTTTTCCGAGGCACTGCAACGACGGTCTATCGTCTGTCTTCGCCCGTGTAGACGCTGGAGGGAATGCGATTGCAGCTGCAGAATAGGACGCCAATCTTGGTCTGCCGGTAGCGTCCGCAGTGTCTGCGGAGCGCGTCATAGGCCGCAATCTGATCTTGTGCGACGAACTCTTACAGGGCGGTCAGAAGCCGGAACGTCCTTCGGTCAGCCGAAGGACGCAATGGTCGCGCTTTTAGCGGGGCGCCGTTGAGACATCCCTCAGTAACGCCGGATGTGCGATTACTGAACGACGTTGACCGGCCCGTGGTCGTCGCAATGATTGCCATGAGAATGATGGAGGTGATCGTCGACCAGATAGTCGACGTGATCGCCGTGAGGCACGGCTTCGTGTCCGCAACCAGGACCGTGCACGTGTCCCGGCGCGTGTCCACTGCATTGGTGATCGGGCGTGCAGCGATCCGGGTTGGTTGCGGTGACCTCCAGACGGTGTTCGTCCACGTGATCGCCATGCGGGTGATGGAGATGGCCGTCGTGGAGATAGTCAACGTGGTCTCCGTGCCGGATAGCCGTATGGCCGCAGGCCGGGCCATGCTGGTGATCATGATGGGCGTGATGCGGTTCATTGCAGGTTGTCATGGCTTTTCCTTCAGGATGTTGATGGACTATCCCTGCTCGGCGGCGTGTGCCAGCACGCTGTTGAGCAGTGTCAGAACGTGGTCGTCGGACAGGGCGTAAAAAACATGTTTCGCTTCCCGCCGCCGCTTCACGAGACGCGCGGCATACAGGACCTTCAGCCTCGCCGAGATACTTCCCAGCTTCGCTTGCTCGGCTTCAACCAGTTCCGTGACGTTTCGCTCGCCTCGCGACAGCAGAATGAGCAGCCGCAGTCGCGATGGATCGCGTAGTGCGTGAAACATCGTGCCCGCCACCTCAAGCTGGGCAGGTGAGGCGACGACGGTAGGTGGAGCAGAAACGCAGGGGCTACCGGTAGGTTTCATTCTCTATCATTCTAAAGTTTTATTGAATGATAGAAAGATTCACAGCTCTGTCAAGTGGACGCTGAACGGCGCGGCCTGACTGCCTGTGTCAGGATTCGGGATTTTCCACAATCCAAATTAATGCAACATGGTTGCGTTAACTGGTATATTGCAACTATGTTGCGATATTGATGATATTTGATATCGATCCGGATCTCCTGGCGACGGTCCTCTGCGAGGTCATGGATAGCTAGTTCGAGAGGGTGCGCGTCGATGTCACGACACAGAGGACCTGTCTGCCGGCGACGCACATCAGGACTTGGTGCTGATCGGCGTTGATATGGACGAGCTAGGATTGCGCCAGCACCTTGACGCCTGTCTGCTTACCGATGCGGAAATGGCTGAGGGTCCGCAGGCATGGACCCGGTACGACGATCCTTTCCCTGCATGGGGCGGCCGTCTACCCGAGGCAGAAGGTACGGCATGAGTCCGAGGCCTGACGCGGGCGCCGGCCGGGCATCGCGAAGACGGTGCAACTGCCGGATCCTGGGAAGCTGGATCAGCGAGATCAACGAAACGGGGAGTGTGCGATGGACATGATACCTGTCACCCTGCTGACGGGGTTTCTCGGCAGCGGCAAGACGACGATGCTGAACCGGCTGGTGCAGCAGCCGGAAATGGCGGATGCGCTGGTGCTGATCAACGAGTTCGGCGAGATCGGGCTCGACCACCTGCTCGTCGCGCACAGTCGTGAAGACATCGTGGTCGAGATGAGCAGCGGCTGCCTGTGCTGCACGATTCGCAGCGATCTGGTCCGCACGCTCAAGGACATCCACTGGCGGTTCGCGCGCGAGGGTCGCCGACAGTTCAGCCGCGTGGTGATCGAAACCACCGGGCTTGCGGATCCAGCGCCCATCGTGCATACCTTGGCGACACACCGCGACCTGCGGGATCGCTACCGGCTCGATGGGCTGGTGACGACGATTGACGTACGCAACGGCGAAGCGACGCTCGACGAACATGTCGAGGCGGTCAAGCAGGCCGCGATGGCCGACAGACTGCTGTTGACGAAGACGGATCTCGTGGATGCCGACGCATTGGAACGGCTCGCCAGCCGTCTGCATTCGATCAATCCGGCCGCGACGCTCATCCGTGTCAGCCATGGCGAACTGGCGGTGAGCCGGATACTGGATCTGGGTCTTTTCACGGCGGACGGCAAGATCGCGGACGTGGAACGCTGGCTTGCCGAGGAAAGATACCGTCAGGACGATGACGAGCATCTTCATGGAGAAGATCATCACGATCATGACCACGGTCATGACGATTCGCATGCGGAGGCACAAGGCCACGAACACGGTTATCGCGATGCACATCATGATGGTCATGCGCACACGTACCACCATCACGGGCACGGGCACGAACACGACGTCAACCGTCACGACGACCAGATCCGGGCGTTCTGCTTCACGGTCGACGAGCCGATTCCCGAGCAGGTGCTGACGGACTGGCTGGACGTTCTGCTGTCGCTGATGGGCCCTTCGATGCTGCGAATCAAGGGGATCCTGAACGTGCAGGGCGAGGACAGGCCGATTGTGATCCACGGCGTGCAGCACGTGTTCCATCCGCCTGTGCCGCTCGATGCGTGGCCGGGCGAGGACCGGCACTCGCGGATCGTCTTCATCACGCGCGCCGTCGAACGCGAAACGGTAGAAGAAACGTTCCGGCTGTTCAGCGAGGTGGGCGCGATCCGTGCACAGGAGGCCCGGTCCGGATGACGCTGCCTACCATCATGCTGTACAACACGCTGACCCGTAGCCGGGAGCCGTTGCGAACCGGTGTGCCGGACGCCGTCACAATGTACGTGTGCGGCCCGACGGTCTACAACTATGCGCATATTGGCAATGCCCGGCCGGCGGTCGTGTTCGACGTGCTCGCCCGATTGCTGCGCAGGCGTTACCGGTCCGTGCTGTATGCGCGCAACCTGACGGACGTCGACGACAAAATCAATGAGGCTGCGCGTCGCGACGGAGTACCGATCGCGAACGTCACGGCGCAGTACATCGATGCATACCATGCGGACATGCAGGCGCTGGGCGTTCTCCCGCCGGATATCGAACCGCGCGTGACCGCACATATTCCGGAGATCATCGCGCTCGTCGAGACTTTGATCGAACGTGGACATGCTTACGTCGCGCAGGGGCACGTGCTGTTCCACGTGCCGTCCTTTCCGGAATACGGCCGGCTGTCAGGGCGCCGCACGCAGGAGATGATGGCCGGCGCCCGCGTCGAGGTCGCGCCGTTCAAGCGCGATCCGCTCGACTTCGTGCTCTGGAAGCCTTCCACCGATGATCTGCCCGGCTGGGCCAGTCCGTGGGGCCGTGGGCGGCCGGGCTGGCACATCGAATGTTCGGCGATGATCGGACGTCATCTGGGCCGCACGGTCGACATTCACGGCGGTGGCCAGGATCTGATCTTTCCACACCACGAGAACGAGATCGCGCAGGGCGTCTGTGCCCACGGTGGCGAACCGTACTGCCGGATGTGGATGCACAACAGCTTCGTCACCGCCGACGGGCAGAAGATGTCGAAGTCGCTGGGCAACGTGCTGCTGGTGCGGGATCTGCTGGCACAGGCGCCAGGGGAGGCAATCCGGCTGGCATTGCTGTCGGCTCACTATCGCCATCCGCTGGACTGGAGTGCCCAGCGGCTCGATGCAGCCCGCAGGACGCTGCAGCGGGCCTATACGGCGCTTGCCACCGCTTCGCAGGTACCGGACGTGGAAGTCGAACCGGACAGCGAGGTGGAAGCGGCGCTGGCGAGCGATCTGAATGTGCCGCGCGCGATGGTTCGCCTGCATCAACTGGTGGCGGATCTGGAGAAGGCGGCAGACGGGCCGGCGCAGCAGGGCGCGAAGGCGCGGCTGCTGGCGTCCGGGCAACTGCTCGGTCTGCTACAGCAGGCGCCGGCGCAGGCGATGGACGCATTGCGCCGGCACGCCGGTGAACGGCACGCACCGGACGACGCATGGGTGGAATCGCATGTAGCCCGCCGTACCGAAGCACGCCGTCGGCGAGCCTTCTCCGAAGCCGATGCGCTGCGCGACGAACTGGTGCGCGCGGGTATTCAGATCGAGGATACGCTGCAGGGAACGGTCTGGTATCGGAGTCAAGGAGTACCGGCATGATCCGCAAGAATCCACGAGGTGATCTGCCGGTCGTCCACGAAAGTGCATTTGTCGATCCGACGGCCATTCTCTGCGGGAGGGTGATCGTTGAAGAGAACGTGTTCATCGGCCCGTATGCGGTGATCCGCGCGGACGAGACAGATGCCACGGGCGGCATGGAGCCGATCCATATCGGCGCGCACTCGAATATCCAGGACGGTGTCGTGATTCACTCGAAGTCCGGCGCCGCGGTGACGATCGGCTGTCATACGTCGATTGCTCACCGCGCGATCGTTCATGGCCCGTGCGAGGTCGGCGACCGGGTATTCATTGGCTTTAACAGCGTGCTGTTCAACTGCACGGTCGGCGAAGGCTGTGTCGTGCGCCACAACGCCGTGGTCGACGGTTGCAGCCTTCCGCCGGGCTTCTACGTGCCGTCCACGCAGCGCATCGGTCCGGGCACCAACCTGTCGGGCATTCCGAAGGTGACGGCGAGCGCATCCGAGTTTTCGGAGGACGTCGCCCAGACCAACGTGAAGCTCGTTCAGGGATACCGCCGCATCGCGAACGAACTCTGACATTACTGGAATTCCCATGCTTATCCGCAAGCTCTTTTCATTCGAAGGCGCACATGTTGTGCGGCATGCGTCGTCGCACCGTTGCGCGTGGTCGATCCATGGCCATTCATACCGGGTCGAGATTGTCCTGGAGGCCGATGCACTGGATCACGGCCAGATGGTCTATGACTTTGGCCTGCTCAAGGGTGAGGTCCGCGAGATCGTCGACGCGTTCGATCACACACTTGTGTTCTGGAACAGCGACGATCCGCAATACATCGCGATGTGCCGCAGTCATTCGCAGCGCTGGATCTCGCTGCCCGTATCGCCAAGCGCGGAGCAGCTCTCTCGCGTGTTCTTCGTGCTGGTCGATGCAGTGATGCGCGCGATGCCGATGCGTAACGGCGAGAAGGACGTGAGGGTCCACTCGGTCATTGTGCACGAGACGGCGACGGGCTACGCGCAGTGCTTCCGGCGCGATGCGTACAACGCGCGCATGGGACGGGTCAGTCCCGGTGCGATCGAATTCTCCGAGGCTGTGCGCCGCGAAGCGGCAAGCGGCATCGTCGACGAACTGGCGAGTGCCGCGGTGTGCGTGCCAGCATGCTGACGAGAACAATGGACGCGCTCGGGCGTCATGCCGACCTGCTCGTTCGAGGCGGCACGGTGGTGACGCCGCAAGGAAGTGGAAAGACGGACGTGGCCTGTGTGGACGGCCGCATCGTTTGCCTCGACGCGCATGGCTGGAGTGCGGACCAGATCATCGACGCGAATGGCCTGCATGTGCTGCCGGGCGTCATCGATACCCAGGTGCATTTCCGCGAGCCAGGCCTTGAGAACAAGGAGAACCTGGAAGCCGGCACACGCGGCGCGGTGCTGGGCGGCGTGACGGCGGTCTTCGAGATGCCGAACACCGACCCGCTGACGTTGTATCGAGCTGACCTCGAAAGGAAGAGTGCGGCAGCATCGGGCCGTGCCTGGTGCGACTTCGCGTTCTACGTGGGTGGCTCGGCACTCAACGCTGGCGAACTCGGCCATCTGGAGCGGTTGCCGGGATGTGTGGGCGTCAAGGTGTTCATGGGCAGCTCGTTCGGCGATCTGCTGGCGGACGACGATGCCGTGCTGCGCCGGATTCTCGCGCACGGCCGGCGGCGCGTGGCCGTTCATGCGGAGGATGAGGCGGGACTGCGTTCACGCAGACGGATCGCGGAGGCATCGGGCGACGTGCGGGATCATCCGCACTGGCGGGACGTGGAAAGCGCCCTCAATGCGACGCGCAGGATTGTCACGATGGCCGGCGAAACGGGACGGCCGCTGCATGTCCTGCATGTTTCGACGGCGGAGGAACTCGCGTTTCTGGCGTCGTACCGGAACCGGGTAACGGTCGAGGTGCTGCCGCACCACCTGACCCTGTGCGCGCCCGAATGCTACAAGCGGCTGGGCACGCTCGCGCAGATGAATCCACCCGTTCGCGACGCCCGGCACCGGGAAGCACTGTGGCACGCGCTGCGCGAAGGCAGGGTGGACGTGCTCGGCAGCGATCATGCGCCGCATACGCTGGAGGAAAAAGCGCGGCCGTATCCGCAGTCGCCCAGCGGCATGACGGGCGTGCAGACGCTCTTGCCGGTCATGCTGGACCACCTCAGCCACGGGCGATTGTCACTGCTGCGTCTCGTGGAGCTGACCAGCTCCGGTCCGGCGCGAGTGTTCGGAATTGAGGGGAAGGGACGGATCGCGGTGGGCTATGACGCCGACCTGACGCTGGTTGACCTGAAGGCGCAAAGGGAGATCACGAACCGGTGGATCGCCAGCGTCTGCGGGTGGACGCCGTACGACGGCCTGCACGTGACCGGCTGGCCAGTGGCCACGATCATCCGGGGTCACGTCGTGATGCGCGACGATGCCGTGCTGGCGCAGCCGGTGGGAAAGCCGGTCCGGTTCAGCGAGGAGATGGCCGTCACGTCGGCATGATGCCGACCGTCTCAAAGCCGTGTGGGATTGGACACGTCGCCGTAGACTGCAATCGGGTCGAAGGTCTTTGCACTTTCCGTGAAGCGCAGTGACGTATTCGGCAGATTGACTGCCCGGTAGAAGCAGCTATGGTAGCCAACATGGCAACTGGCGCCATTGCCGTCCACCTCGACGCGAATCCACAGCGCGTCCTGGTCATCGTCGATGCGCATCTCGACCACGCGCTGTGTGAGGCCACTCGTAGCGCCCTTGCGCCAGAGCAGCTCCCGACTGCGACTCCAGTAGTGGGCAATGCCCGTCTCGATCGTGCGCGCGAGTGCCTCACGGTTCATGTAGCCGACCATCAGGACATCAGCGCTTCCTGCATCGCTGACGACACAGGGGATCAGGCCGTCGGGGCCGAATTTGGGTGCGAACGAGTCGCCTTCCTCAACCTCGGCAACGGACGTACGGGGCGCAAAAGCAGACGGAGAAGTCATGGCGGCAGGGTTTCCAGAGAAGGGCAGTCTGGTGGGCGCGCGGGCGTCAGGTTTCACGCGTGAACGGATGTGTTTTCCAGGGCCCGGGAGAACCAGTCCAGCACACGCTGCCTGCGCGTTTCGCCGTACAGGCGCACAAACCGGTGCGTCTCGGCATGGTCTGCATCGCCGAGCACCGCCAGACGCTCGCGGATGAAACCGGGCATCAGCGGGATACCACACTCGTGCTCGATGCAGTGCTGCCAGGCATCGAAAGTCTGCGGGATCGGTGCAGTCATGGGTACTCCTTGTACTCGAACAGGGCTTCATGTTAGCGAGGTCAACCCATTAATGCAACACAGTTGCGTTAATGGGTTGATATCCGCAGCGGTGCTGGATACTGGGAATATGCTGATCAACGTCTGCGCTGGCAGGTCTGGTACGAAGGCGACAACGGGGCAGACCATGCGTGGCTACGCGGTATTCACGCGCCTTCGAGAAAGACGACGCGCGCGATGGCAGTGACGGTCAATGCCGCGCGGTGAGGAGCGTCGGGGCGCCGGTTCCGGTGCCTCAGCAGCGGGCGGTTGTTCCAGCCTGTGGGTTACGTGCTGTGGCTCGAGCAGTCCCGGCAGGTGCCGTGGATGGTGACGGCGGAGTTCGTGCTGTGTACGCCACGGCGACTCAGCTTGCGCTCGATGCGCGCCAGTACACCGGCCAATTCCGGATCCGCGGGTAGTGCGGAAATACTGTGGCACTGGTCGCACTCGAAATAGCCGCTCGCGCCCTGGCGCTGTGCGAGCGCATGGCGCCAGGTGCGGTCCGATCCCTGGAGACGGATGAGCAGCCCGGCTGCGGTGAGCCGGTCGAGAATCCGGTACAGCGTCACGCGGTCTACCTTTTCTCCGTTTGTTGTGGCGGCCAGATCCCGCGCGAGTTCATCGTGTGACCGCGGCAGGTCGATCCGTTCGAGGCATTCGAGCACGGCAACGCTGAGTGCCGTCGAGCGCAGTCCCGCCTCCCGCAGCCGGGAAGGCCAGTCGGTAACAGGTTGCGGCGCGGACGGACGGGCAGGGCGGCGGGTCGGCATGGATAAAGGTAACGGGATACGGGCTGATAGCGAAATCATACATCGTCACGCCGGCGGAGCGGGGAAGGCTATCGTCAGGCAGCGGGGTCGGGTTACGCACCAGCGTCCTGAATGATTCGAGGTCGGTAGCCATGCCTTGCTGTCCAGGTATATCCGAATTCATGGCCTGGTTCATCGTGTAGTGTCATGACGCGATCGGCGCCAGCATCGTATGCCGGCAATTCCACGAACGGCAACGGCACAGGTAATTGCGGCGGTCTTCGTCCGTGGCCGGGCGATCGAGCTGGAGACGGTAGTCGAAGCTCAGTTCCTCGCCTGTGCGGATTCCGCGTTTCGCGTGGAGATACACACGCAGGACACCCTCACGGCCGCGTTCCTGGGGGCACAGCGGTGATTGATCCAGCGGGCCGCGTTGCCACCGTTGCGCGCATCGATGCAGTAGCGACCGTCGCTCAGGGCAAACAAAAACGTGTGAAACGGATTTTCGGGATTCGCGGGATGCTGGCGCAGCGCCGTGATGTGGGTGATCCGCGCACCCTTGTACTCGATGATGCGTGTACCCCGTGGAATGTCGACAAGGGCAAAAACACCCTTGCCGTGGATGGGACTGCGCCGGACCCTAGATTCGACGGGGCATGGGAGAAGGTGGGCTGACGTAACGTGATCTTTGCTGACAGTATAACGCCGTCGGCGGATATTAATGCAACAATGTTGCATTAAAGTTTGATCATGAAAAGGACAATACGGCTGGCTGCCAATATGACCGTCACCGGATCGGTCCTGCGTTCGCTGATCTGGCGTTATGCGAATCATTCTGGGGCTCTGCCGCGAGAATGTGCAGCCGGATCCTGCCGGCCATGATCGCGATGGTTGCCCTGGCCATGTGCAGCGGAAATGCGAGCGCCGTATCGCCAGGCGAGATCAAGGCAATTGGCGTGGAGAACGAGTATGCCGACCTGATTTCGCAGATCGGCGGCAAGTACGTCCAGGTGATGGCGATCGAGACGGATCCGAACACCGAGTGCATACGACTTCAGTGAGGGGAACGAGATGCGGGGGATTCCACCAGTGTGTGTCGACGAGGCGAAAGCGAGCCTGCTCGCCGAGGTGTGCGCCGATTTCGGTTATGGGGATGACAGACGTATTGCTCGCAAGAATCGATCAGTGCACAGTGAGTACGTTCTTGGAGTTCGAACTTCAATGTACTCAAAAACGTACTCATTTAACGACGGCTTATCCTTTAAAGTGTGAATCTGCCGGTGCCTGGAATGCAAAAAAGCCCACTAAAAAGTCGGCCTTGAACAATTCGTTTCGGCGCGCGGATGCGGTCAGGCTGCCGACGGCATAACGGTTTTGAAGCCGAGCGACGCGACGAGAATCAGCGCGTAAAAAAGCCGCAGCTTCCGGAGAATCATCCTCAGGTTGTGGCCTGCGCCGCACCGCATGGATCGCATCACCCAGCGTCCCTTTCAACCAGTTCCGATCGAGCTTGCCGTCGGCCTTCATATGACCGATAACTGGCTCGATCGCGCTGCGTCGCCGGATCATCGCGCGCAGGCCGCGCGTGATGCCACGTCGCAAACCCGGGTGATAGACCTTTACGCCATCGACGGCAACGCCCTTATAGCCGTGGTCGACGACGGCGATCTCCGCTTGAACGTCGCTCAGGATCGCCGCCTGTTCCAAGGCTTCGGCCAGCGTATGCCCGTCGTACGGATTGCCCGGCATCGAGCGCGCTCCCACCACCAGGCCCTCCCGGTGCGTCGTCGTGATCGACACCTTGACACCGAATTCGTAGGGCTTGCGCGCTTTGCCCTTCGCCGGGCACTCGACTTCCGGCGAGTGCAGCGCGTACAGCTTGTTCTTGTCCTTTTGCTTCTGCGACAGAATCCGCTTCGTGCGGCCGATCAGGTCTTCCAGTGCCGCGCGGCTTTGCTGCGCGACGTCATCGAGTTGCCGTTCGACGTCACGCATTACACGGCCCACACGCGAACGCAAAGTCCGCAGCGCCTTCCTCATCCGCTTGTACTGCTTCGCGTGTGCGTAGCGATCAATCTGGCTCTCCAGACGGGGCGCCTCGCGGTTGTAGTTCTGCCGCAGCTTCAGACCGTGCCGGGCGGCTGCCTTCACCAGATGTTCACGGCAGCGCTCCAGCAGGCGCGAATCGGTCGGATGCGCGATTGCCTTCTCCATCACCGTCGTGTCGACAATCACGTGCTTCAGGCTTGCGCTCTTGATGACGTTCGCCCGTTTCGCCACTTCGATCGTCTCCGCCAGCAGTTCTTCAACGCCGGCTTCACCGAGCCGCTTGCGCCAGCGCGTCAGACTCGACGGATCGATCGGTGGCTTCGTTTGCAGGTACGTCTCGCCGGTGAACACCTGCCAATACGGATTCTCGAGCCATTGCCAGACCACGTCTTCGTCCGACAGGTCGAATGCGTGCTGCAAGTACAGCAGTCCCGCAATCAGGCGCGGCGAGGTCGCCGGCCGGCCCCGCTGCGAGACAAAGCTCGCGCTCATCGCCGTGCCCAACCGATCCCAGTCGATCAGATCGGTCAACCGCACCAGCGGATGCTTCAAGTTGATCTGCTCGCGCAGCGGTTGGCGGAAGAAATCTCCCTCGGTCACAGGCGTCTTCGGACCCATCCAAACCTCGTCGAAATTTGCAGGAAACTCGCACCAATATGCCTGTGCCTTGCAAATCCCACAACACCGTTTCAGCTCATCAGCCTTGATGCATAGGCTTCGGCAGATTATTCAGGGCCGACTAAAAAGCGGGCTTTTTTGCATACATAAACTGACCAAATGATCTAGTGCTAATTTTATGGCGCCTAGGAGAGGACTGGAATTTAAGTTTTAATTGATTGATTTAAAACATATTTTTATATTCTGTCTATTAGCAATGTACATCATTGATGTACTTGCCTGCGGTTGCCTTGAAAAAAACGACGGCCTGTCGTATAAGCGCAACTCCGCCGTGACGGCGACACCCGATGTTGTGATGTGACGTCTCCGCCAGTAGGCGGTCCGGGAAAATCCGCCCGGTTCCATCAGACCCCCAAAGCCCTGGAACAGCAAGGTTGGGGGCTTGTTGCTGCTTTCGCCTCATACCGACGGAATCAACCCATCAGGTCGGGGTGAAAGTGGGGGGAATTGCGGAATCTCAATCTAGGCAACTTCATCGGCTGTCGACACTGCGCTCCGCCAAATTGGTCGATTCCGGTTATTACGCTGACGGCGGCGGCCTTTATTTCCAGATTTCCAGTTACACATTTATGCGGAGCGGGGCAGTGCGGCTCCACTCCGCAAGCATCGTTGAAACTCAGGGCGCGGTAGTCTGCCAGGACGGATCGGTGTTGATTTGCACGGAATCCTGACCCACGGGCTGCCTTAGGTTTTCCGCTTATTGCCCCCTCTTCGTGTCCGTGGCATTCACTACACGGCACTACAAGCAGCAAATTGTTCAACGAACTTCTAACTCACGACACTGGAGATGGGGTTCAAAACCCTGAGGAGGAGATGCAGTTGAAACTGTCCGGATGCCAGCTTCGCCAGTCTCAAATGGTCGGTGTTGAGGGGGGTTCGTTGCACAATGGTTTAAGCGTGGATTGAGGGGGTTCGTTGTACAATATGGTGCAACGAACCCTCTGGCCCACTGATAAAATCCGAACACGTTGCCTGATTCGTCGACGGGATTCGCACTATTTATTATGTCGCCTTCGGCGACCAATTTTACGCTCGAGAAACCATCTTGACAGTAGTGTTGTCTCTTATGTTGTCCCCGTCGCAGCCTGACGAACGGCCGCTACGAGCGCCTATGTACACTGCACAATGCACATATCGCAATGCGCAGTGTACATATCGCATTGCGCATAAGACAATGCCACCAATCTCCGTGAGCATCACGGATCAAAAAGAACACGTACTGATAATGTAAAAATAGATTTCCGATACAGATTATTAGTTGGGTTAATTTATAATTTAGAAAACCGTCACTGGCGCAAAACCATACTCCACCCGGACAAAATCCGATTCATGCAGTGCCTCCAGCAGGCAGCCACCTATCAGTACTTCTTCTACACCTCGGGCCGAACCGATCTTTCAGGTTTCGAGCGCCGGCGAAGAAATTCGCCGATGCGTATGGTACGGATCCCAGCCGCCAGACCAAGCACAAACGTCGACGGGTAAGTGTTTAACGCATGCGTGGCCTGCGCTGATTTCTCGCCATATCTTTACTGTTTCCACGCAACGTTCGAGCAGGAATACACACTTGTGCAATGAGGCGAACGTGACCTCAGGGGAGAGTGGAATTCAATGCAAAATGAATCGGAAACCTCAAAAAAATCCTCGCGCTATCGTGTCGATCTACGCTATAAATATTAAAAAGGGTCGGCATTAACGGCTTACGTCGAGCGACGCAAGGAGACGAGATGGATAATGCGTTTGTGAATTTAGTGAATTCATGTGGACCATCTCAGGCCGATACGCAATTTTCATGCAATGCGTATCGAATCGCGTGCTCAGTCGAGATACTCTCATGGTAAATTTCAATGCTGCTATGCATGACTATATGCATGATCCATAGCAGGTAATCACTAGCTCGAAATACGTCAAGCCTTTCAATTGCAACCGGAATGACTGGAGAACAAGGATGCTTTTCTTTAATGATGGTTTCACCTTCCCGAATTTCCTGGCCGACGTTTTTTCCATCTTCATGTTTATCCTGTGGTTCTGGCTGCTTATTACGGTCTCGAGCGACCTGTTCCGCCGCCACGATGTTTCGGGATGGGGCAAAGTTCTCTGGGTGATTTTCCTGATCATCCTGCCGTATATCGGCATCTTCGCGTATCTGCTCACGCAACATCGCGGCATGGCCGAGCGCGATCAGGCGCGTGCCAAACAGGTGCGCGAAGACCTGCGCCAGGTCGTCGGCTTCAGTGTGGCGGACGAACTGGAAAAGCTCGACAAGCTCAAGGCGTCCGGTTCGATTTCGGCTGAAGAGCACGCGCGTCTGCGCGCCAAGCTCGTGCAGTAAGCCTCGCCTGCTGCATAACCGCCATGGGTGCGCGGGGGTTCTTCCTGTCATTCATGGTGGGGTTCGTTGCCGGCCTCGCGCCGTGCCAGCGCGATCGTCGAGGGCCGTCATGAGGCCTAGCACGAGACCTGTCAGGTGGCGTGACTTTCACACACATCACACGCCTCTCATGCGCGATCTGCATGACTGAGCGTAACGGGAGAAATCCATGTCGATCCGCCGCCTTGCCCACGTTCCCGACTTTGTCACGCGTACCGCGCGCGCGTCCGTGACTTTGCGTCGCGCGGCAGTGACGTGCATGGCAGCGTTGCTGCTGGCGGCCTGTGCGCAGCCGTGGCAGCAATTCGAGGCCGGTCAGGATCAGTCCGCGATCATTGCGAGGATGGGGCCGCCGCGCGAAGTCTATGAGTTGCCGAATGGCGGCCGCCGGCTCATGTGGCCGACGCAGCCGATGGGCTCGACCACCGTGGCCGCCGACATCGACGCATCGGGCAAGATCGTGAACGTGCGTCAGGTCTCGCAGATTCGCGAATTCAATCGCGCGGAAATCGGCAAATGGACGCGCGACGACGTGCTGATCAATTTCGGCCGGCCCGTGCAAACGCAGTTCTTCCGCCTCTCGCAACGCGAAGTGTGGTCGTACCGTTACACCGAAAACAACATTACGCAGCTGCTGTTCAATTTCTCGTTCGATACCAGCGGTGTTTTGCGCGAAACGGCGCGCACGCCTGACCCATTGCGTGATCCCGATGTGCGGCGCTTCTGAGCGTTCGTCATGATTCTCGCGATGCAGCGGTTCAGTGATGATTCAGAGGCCAGGCATTTGGCGAAATGCCTGGCTATATTGATGATGATCCATCGCGCTCGTGCATCTCGCTGAGTCTTTCCGCGAGTCTCTGCGCCGCTGCTATAGCAGCGATTCGATCGGCAGAACCGATAGCATCCACACCCCGAGCCGGCCATACCAGGTCGTATTCGGCTCGACGTCATGGCGGATTTCGGTGTCGCTGTTGCGTTCGATCCAGTAGAGCTTGCCGTTTTCGTCGAGCTTCACGACGTACGCGACTTTCGGCAGCAGCGCGAGAAACGTCTTGTCCACCTGAGCCGCCAGTTCGGGGCTGTCGATCACGAGACCGAGTTCCGTGTTGAGGTAAGCCGAGCGCGGGTCGAAATTGAACGAGCCGACAAAAACCCGTTGCGAGTCGACCACGAAAGTCTTCGCATGCAGGCTCGACCCCGAGCTGCCGAATGGCCCCGGTGACGGTTCTTTCTTGCTGGGCGTGCCCGGCACGCGCCGCAATTCGTACAGGTGGACGTCGTTCTTCAGCAATTCGACGCGCCGCTTCATATAGCCCGAGTGAACGGCGGCCACATCTGTCGCTTCGAGCGCGTTCGTGAGCACGCGCACCTCGACGCCTTTCGCGGCGAGGTCGGTCAGATACTGTGTGCCGGTACGCGCCGGCACGAAATACGGCGACACGAGGTCGATTTCCCGCGAGGGCTCGCCGAGCACTTCACGCATCTGATTGGGAATCAGGGCTTCGGGCGGCGCGTTGTTGAGACCTTTCGCGGGGTCGTCGCTGATCATGTGCGTTTTCGCCCAGTCGAATCGCAGCGTGTCGTCGAGCATCTTCTGCACGACGTGCGGGCCGCGCAGCGCGTCCATGTAGGCGGCCGCCGCGGGTTGCTGCTCGATGGCGTGTGCCTTGCGTTCGAGTTCGGCCAACTGGTCGACGCTCTCGTGCGGCAGAATCCGCTCGACCGGATAAGCCGACGCGCTCGCCCAATAGCGGTCGAAGTCGCGGGAAACGTCGGCCGCGGCCGGCCCGACGGCTAGCACGTCGAGGTCCGCGAAGACCACGCCGTCGGTTGCATCGAAGTACTCGTCGCCGATATTGCGGCCGCCGAGAATCGTGGCGGTGCTGTCGGCCGTCAGCGACTTGTTGTGCATGCGCCGGTTCGCGCGCGAAAAGTCCGTCAGAAAGCCGAGAAATTTCGGGCTGCGCACGACGAACGGATTGAAGAGCCGCACCTCGATGTTCGGATGCGCGTCGAGCGCCGCGAGCGTCGGGTCGAGCGCGGAAGGAATGCCGAGATCGTCGAGCAGCAGCCGCACGCGTACGCCGCGGTCCGCGGCCTCGTGGATCTGTTCGAGCAGCAGCGTACCGGTCAGATCGTCGCGCCAGATGTAGTACTGGATGTCGAGCGTACGCTGCGCCGAGCGGATCAGGTCCATGCGGGCAGCGAACGCCACGTGTGCATCCTCTAGCGGATAGATGCCTGCGAAGCCAGCATGCGCGGCCAGCTCGGGAGCAACCGCGCGGCCCAGATCGGTTGCGGCAGCTTGCGTGGGCGTCAACGCGCTCGATTCCGTGCGGTTGTCGAGCGACGGCAACGCACAGCCGCCGAGCAGACTCGCACATAGCAGGAGCGTGGGCATGACGCCCGGCCAGTGACGAGACGGGCGGCGCGAATAGGACGGGTCATGTTTCTGCCGTTGCATGGAGTTCAGGGATTCCTCTGGATCATCGTGACCCGCTGGTTTTACACATGAAAACATCGCGCCAGCACTGCCTGCCGCACCCGGCGCCTTGCATGCATGTTCCGCATGCCGTCTTGCCGGGAACGAGCAGAATACTATGGCCGCAGAGCAATCGGTGCCGGCAAAACGGTCTTGTTGCGCGGACCGGTTTGTCCGATGATACGGGCAGGCCGTGCGAATTCGAACGGGGAGCAACCCGGGTAACGTTCGAGCCGCTGCGCGTCAATGTTTGCGTGAGCGTCCATCGAGCGTTTCGCCCATTCCGGAGTCGAGCAACGTGAAGATTTCCCGCTTGCTGCTTGGCAGCGTCATGCTATTCGTGGTGGGCACGGTGTTGCAGACGATATGGCCGCTCGCGCAGCCCGCCGCCTATCACCACTTTGCCGATCAACGTTCGCTTGGCTCACTGCATAACGCATCGGACGTATTGTCGAATCTCGTCATTCTGCTCGCCGGCATTCTTTGTCTTGGCTGGGTGAAGCGGCATGCGTCGAATCAGCCGGCGCAATTCCCCGGCATGGTCGTCGCCGCGTTCGGGCTGCTCCTGACGGCATTTGGTTCGGCCTACTATCACATGGCGCCGACCGATGCGACGCTTGTGTGGCCGTCTGCCGATGACGATCGTGTTCGCCGGCATCCTCGCGATGCTATGGACCTCGGCCACCGGAGAGCGCGTGGGCTGGACGCAGATGCTGATCATGGTCGTCGTATCGCCGGCGACCGTTGCCTACTGGCTCGTCTTCAGCAGCCTGTGGCCTTATGCGATTCTGCAATTCGGCGGGCTCATGCTGATCGTCGGCATGACGCTCACGCGCAAGGTGAACGGTGTGTTCGCGTGGATGCTCGTGATCGTTTTCTATGGCATTGCGAAAATTTTCGAAAGTCTCGATTGGCAGATCTGGGAGCTGACGCATCACATGATCGCGGGCCATGCATTGAAGCATGTGTCGAGTGGGCTTGCCGGTGCATCGATGATTCTGGTCGCGAATGTCGCGTCGCGTTCTGCCACGGGGATCGGCTCGCGGCGTCCGGGCGGCATCGGTCGCACGGGCCCGCCGCGTTGATGCCGCGCACGGTCGCCACGCGCTCGGCCACGCAATTTGCGGCGTAATTCGCCGGGCTTTTGCCCTCGAGCGCGTCTTGCGCACGCCTTTGCGCCCGCAGCGCGGCGGCGAGTTCGCGATGACGATCGCGCGTCGGCGTATCGGGTACGGCTGACGTTGCGGCATCGTGTACTCCGTGCCGTGTCCGTCATCGTTATATGCGAATATCGGTGCTGTCCGCCGTTCGACAGCCATGCGAGCCGATCGTACCGTGGACCCCGAAGCGAACCATTTGCGGATCAATGGAGCACTGACCGATGACCGACAGATTGCAGGCGTCCGTATGCGTGGTGGTGCTGCTGCTGATTGTGGGCTGGGTGCTGTATATCGGCCGCGCGGTGTTCGTTCCTATCGTGTTCGGCGCAATCGCGGTCTATGTGGTCGTCGATTTCACACGTCTGCTGCAACGCATTCCGGTGATCGGCCCGCGCTTGCCGGTGCAGTTGCGCTACGGTCTTTCGATGTTCCTGATCGCGGCGGCGATCTTCTTCGTGGTCGACATGCTCGTCGCGAATTACGATGCGCTCGTCGCATTGGCGCCGCGCTACCAGGACTCGGTTCTCGTGATGATCCACAAGATCTCGGTGCTGCTGCAACTCGACAGCGAGCCGACCTGGGAGTCGCTGCGGCGGAACATGCTCACGCAGCTGAACATTCAGGCGGTCGTGACCGGCATGCTCACGTCGCTGTCGTCGGTCATCATCGACCTCTTCGTGATCGTGCTGTATGCGAGCTTTCTGCTGGTGGAGCGCAGCACGTTCGGCGAAAAGCTCGCGAACATGACCGCGAATTCGACCAACGCGGCGCGGATCAGGGCCGTCGTCACTGACATCAACCGGCGCATCGGTGCTTATCTCGCGCTGAAGACGTTTCTCGGCGTGCTGCTCGGCGTGATCTGCTGGTTCGCGATGCGCAGCGTCGGCCTCGAATTCGCGGGGCTGTGGGCTGTGCTGACCGCGCTGCTCAACTACGTGCCGTATATCGGCTCGGTACTCGCGATCGTGTTTCCGGTGCTCATGTCGGTGCTGCAGTTCGGCGATCTGAACTCGATACTGATCGTGTTGCTTTCGCTAACCGCGATTCACTTTGTGATCGGCAACATCCTCGACCCGTATATGACGGGCAACTCGCTGAACCTGAGTCCGTTTGCGATCCTCGCGAGCATGGCGATGTGGTCGGCGCTGTGGGGTGTGCCGGGCGCTTTTCTGGCGGTGCCGATTACCGTCAGCGTGACGATCATTTTCTCCGAGTTCGACATGACGAGACCGGTTGCGGTGTTGCTGTCGAAGAACGGCCGGCTTGCTTATGGTAAGGGGCAGCGGACGGCTTGAGACGAGCTAAACTTACCGCTTACTGTCAGCGTCGCCCGTTCGAACTCATGCCCCGTCGTCGAGACCATCACGATCTTCCACCGTCCACCGAGGCACAGGCCAGCGCCGGCGCGCTCGAAGCCCCGGCGCTGTTGCGCCGGCTGTTGCGCGCCAAAGACCGCATGGACGCCGCTTCGCACGAGGCGTGGCCGGTGCGGCGGCTCGCCGAAGTCAGCGGCGTGTCGGAAGCGCATTTCGCGCGCTCGTTCAAGCGGGCTTTCGGCGTTCCGCCGCATCGCTATCTGTTGACACGGCGTATCGAGCAGGCGGTCACGCTATTGCGCGATACCGACCTCGGCATCACCGACATCGCTTTCGCGACCGGTTGGGAAAGCCTCGGCACCTTCGGCCGTATCTTTCGCGACATCACGGGCCGCAGTCCCGGCGAGATGCGCGTCGAGGCGAGAGCCAGCCAGTCGCGGCTCGAATGTGTGCCCGCCTGTGTGCTGAAGGCCGCGCAACGTCCCGATCTCACGATCGCAGTTTTGGAGAAGCGCCGCCGCGACGCCGACGATACAGTCGAGCCCTCAACCAGGGAGGTGTCATGAATCAGGGTATCAATGTGGTCGGCCTGTATGTCGACAATCAGGACGAAGCGCTCGCTTTCTACGTCGACAAGCTCGGATTCCGCGTTCACACGGACGTGCGCAACGGTTCGTACCGCTGGCTCACTGTCCAGCATCCGGAGCAGCCATCGTTTCAGCTCGGCCTGTTCACGCCGGGGCCGCCGATTCACGATGAGGCCACCGCGCAAACGCTGCGTGCGATGGTCGCGAAAGGGGCAATGCCGCCGCTCGTTCTTTCCGTCGCGGATTGCCGCGCGAGCTACGAGCAGATGAAAGCGCGCGGCGTCGAATTCACCCAGGAACCGACGGATCGCTTCGGCAGTGTCGATGCCGGTTTCCGCGATCCGGCCGGCAACGGATGGAAGATGGTCCAGGCGCCGGCGGGCACGAAGTGAGCGCGAGTCGCGCGTGGATGCCTGGGTGCCGCTAGTCGGATGTTGCTGACCACGCAGGCGGTCAGCGGATACGGTATGGCCGGCGTCTGACCGTCGCGCGCCGTTCGTCGGGGCGTTGGCAGCGTTGGTCGCTGGCGCTGCTGCGGGAGAGGGGCGGGAGTGAACAGACCGTGTATCTGCGCCGATCGTCAGGCAGAGATCGGCGCAGGTGCGTGACCCGAACCAGATTCAGAAAGTTACTGCGCGACAGGCTGGGTCACGTCGGTGCCGAACCAGTGCATCGAGATCTTTTTCAGCGTACCGTCCTGCTTCATCTGCGTTAGCGCATCGTCGAGCGCTTTCGCGAACTTCGGGTTGTCCTTGCGGAAAGGGATGCCCATCTCCTGATCGGCTCCTTTCAGCACCGCACCCGTGCGCAGCGGTAACTGCGAGTTCTTGATGATGTACGGCAGCATGAGCCGGTCGTCGATCGTCGCGTCGATACGTTTGGCGGCGAGATCGCGCAGCTTTTCGGGCGCGCCCGGATAAGTCAGCACGTTGATGCCCGGCACGGCTCGCGCCATCTGGTCGTAGTTCGTGCCGAGCGTCACGCCGATCTTCTTGTCGCCCTTGAATTCGTCGAGCGATTTGAACTCGCGCTTGTCGTCGGCGCGCTGGATCAATTGCGCGGCCGAGTACGTGTACGGCTGGCTGAAATCGACAATCTGTTTGCGTTGCGGCGTAATGGTGACCTGGTTGACGATGACGTCGAACTTGCCGCTTTGCAGCGCCGCGATAATGCCGCTCCATTCGGTCGGAATAAACACCGGCTTCACGCCGAGCTTCGCTGCCACGGCCTTGGCGACGTCGACGTCGAAGCCTTCGAGCTCGCCGTCCTTGTTGCGCGAGTCGAACGGCGGATAGGTGCCTTCGAGACCGATCTTCAGAACGCCAGCCTGTTTGACGCTATCGAGCAGGTCTTCGGCATGAGCGGCAACGGCGGTAAAGCCGAGGGCCGAGAGAGCCAGCGCGTTGATGAGCAGCAGCTTCGAGAATTTCATGGAGTGTCTCCTCTGTGCTTGACTTTGCTTGAGTATCGGGCTGCACGACGCAACGATTCCACACGTTGTGCGGGAATACGGCGAGTCACGGGATTTATCGTAGCACTTTAAAAATAGGCGGCCTGCGTTGGGAGCCTCAAGCGCTCCGGCTATTCACCGGCGGATGAAAATCCGGCTTCGAAAAGTCGCAGAATTCGCGCGTGAGGCTCGCCACATGCGAGTAGAGCGGCAGCGGCCCGTCATTGCGATAGACCGCGTAGTAGCGCACGGCCGGCAACTCGGGCGTCGAATGCAGTACCGCGAGTTCGCCTTGCCGAACGAAGTCCGAGAAATAAAGCGATGGCAGATAGCTGATGCCGACGCCCGCGATCGTCAGCGAACACAGCGAGATCAGGCTGTTGCCCGCGAACGCGCGGCGAATCGATACGTTGTGAGATTCGAACCAGCGCTCGTAGATCGCATCGACGCCCGACGTGCCCGCCTGCATCAGGATCGGCCACGCGGCGATTTCATCGAGTGACAGCGTGCGTGCTTCGCCGACGAGCGACGGACTCGCCATCCACGCGAGATGCAGTTTGCGCAGCGGTATCGATGAGAAGCGCGCTGTTCTGATCGCGGTCGGTGCGATGATGAAATCAATCTCGCCGGCCAGCAGCCGCGACGTCAGTTTCGTGCTGACGTCGATTTCAGGCTCGAACGAAACCGCCGGATAGGCGAGCCGCATCTCGCGCACGAGTCGCGGCAGGAACGTCAGCGCGATCAGCTCGGTAATGCCGATGCGCAAACGCCGCACTTCTTCGACCTGCTTGCCCATCCGTTCGAGCAGGCGGTCACGCGACTGCAGCATTTCTTCCGCCGTGTCGAGCAGATCGCGGCCTTTCGGCGTCAGGCGCGGCGTGCGGTGGCTGCGGTCGAACAGCGGCGTCGAGAAAAAAACCTCGAGTTCGTTGACGCGCTTCGAGATGGCCGATTGCGTCGTATGAAGGCGATCGGCGGCGGCCGCGAACGTTCCAAGGCGAGCCACCCAGTAGACCGCTTCGAGCTGCTTGAGTGTGATCACTGAGGTCGGAATACAGGGTGTGGGGCCGGCGTTCGCGCCGGTTCGGCAATGATGCACAGTATCGGTTGCCGAGGGGTTTTCTGGCAAGTGGCGAGGCCGCGGCCATGGCCGCAGGCCTTGCCGAACCAGGAATTTTTTTCATGGGTCGCGATGCCGATTACTCCGTGTTCCCGATGGGTGTCTTTGCGATACTGTGCCCATGTCGCGTCGACCGTCGGGTCGATGCTGAGTTTATCGGCGAGATCGAGCTATGTCGGGAAAAAACCTGTCGGAAAAGATTCTGTCGGCGAAATCGGGCCGCGACGTGAGCGCGGGCGACGTCGTGATCTGCGAGGTCGATTACGCGCTGGGCACCGACGGCTCGATTCCGATGGCGATGGACTACTTCGCCGCGATGGGCGGCGAACGTGTGCACGCGCCTCGCAGGCTGCTTTTCGCGCTGGATCACTACGCGCCTGCGCCGAGTCCGAAAGCGGCATTGCTGCAGGCCGGCATCCGGCGCTTTGCGAAAGAACAGGGCATACCCTTATTCGATGTCGGCGAGGGGATCGGCCATCAACTCGTCGTCGAAAAGGGTTTTGCCGCGCCGGGCCGCCTGCTCGTCGGCGCGGATAGCCATTCGGTCACGTATGGCGCGGCGAACTGCTTTGCGACCGGGATCGGTTCGTCCGACCTCGCGGGGGTGATGAAAACCGGCAAGGTCTGGTTGAAGGTTCCCGCATCGATTCGCGTGAGATTGCATGGCCGGCTCGCGCAAGGCGTCTATCCGAAGGACCTCGCGCTATATCTCGCGCAATTGCTCGGCACCGACGGCGCGACCTACGAGACGCTCGAATTCGCCGGCGACGGCGTGCAGAGCCTCGATTTCGAGGATCGTCTCGTGGTCGCCAATATGTCGGTCGAACTCGGTGCGAAGAACGCGATTTTTCCCTACGACGAGGCGTGTCGCCGTTACCTCGAAGGCCGCGTGGATGATCTGTCGGGCGCGCTGCACGCTGACGCGGACGCAATCTATTCCGGCACGCTCGACATCGATCTCGCGTCGCTCGAACCGTTTGTCGCGGTGCCGCATCAGGTGTCCGGCAACGTGCGTGTCGAAACGCTCGACGCGACGCCGGTGCAGATGGTGTTTCTCGGCACCTGCACCGGCGGGCGCACGAAAGACTTTCGTCAGGCGCTCGGCGTGTTCCGTGAATTCGGCCAGCCGGCGAGCGGCGTGCAACTGGTCGTGACACCGGCTTCGCGCGAGGTGCTGCTGGAGCTGACGCAGGGCGGCGAACTGGCCGAACTGATCGCGCTCGGCGCGGTGATCGTCACGCCCGGCTGCGGCGCGTGCTGTGGCACGAGCGGTGCGATTCCCGAGGACGGCGCGAACGTGATTTCAACCGCGAACCGCAACTTCAAAGGCCGCATGGGCAATCCGACCGCGAATATTTTTCTTGCGTCGCCCGAGGTGTGTGCGGCAAGCGCGATCGCCGGCCACATCGCGAGCCCCAGAATGCTCCTTGCCGGACATCAATCACGATGACAACTTCGATCAACGGCATGGCGCGGCGCTTCGGCGACGACGTCAATACTGACTACATCATTTCTTCGCGACGCAAGCGGGAATCACTCGATCCCGCGGTCCTGAAACAGTATCTGTTCGAGACGATCGCGCCTGAATTCGCGGCGTCGGTGCGTGCGGGCGACATCGTCGTCGCGGGCAAGAACTTCGGTTGCGGTTCGGCGATGGAAGTCGCGGTGACGGCGGTCGTCGGTGCCGGCATCAAGGTCGTGCTTGCACAGAGTTTCGCTCGCACCTATTTCCGTAACGCGGTGAACAACGGGCTTTATCCGATCGAGTGCGACACGAGCCGCATTGCCGAGGGCGCCGCGCTGTCCATCGAACTGGGCGAGCAGGTGATCGTGCGATGCGAAGGCATGACGGAACCTTTGCAGGCGGCGCCGATCGCGCGAGACATGCTCGCGATTCTCGATGCGGGTGGACTCGTGCCGTATCTGCTGCGAAATCCGAGTTTCTGATTTTCCTATTCGAGCGTATTCAGGAGTCAATCCATGAGCCATTCCAACAATTTAGGATTCCGGATATTGCCGATGTCGGCATCGATTCCGGCTGCCACGATCGAGGCGTTCAGAGCGATCGTCACGCCGCATATCAGCGACAACATGTACCGCTTGTGCGGCGTGATCGGATTGCGGCGCTATCACCGCGAGAAAAAGCTGGTCGGCCGCGCGCTGACGGTCAAGGTGCGTCCGGGCGACAACCTGATGATTCACAAGGCGATCGATATCGCCGAGCCCGGTGACGTGATCGTCGTCGACGGCGGCGCGGAGGTGACGCAGGCGCTGGTCGGCGAACTGATGCAGATGCACGCGCAGGTACGTGGCGTGGCCGGCTTTGTGATCGACGGTGCGATTCGCGACGTGGCGGCCTTCCATGCCGCCGATTTTCCGTGCTTCGCGCGCGGCAATACGCATCGCGGTCCGTTCAAGGAAGGCCCTGGCGAAATCAATGTGCCGGTCGCGATCGGCGGTCTCGTGATCGAGGCGGGCGATCTGATCGTCGGCGATGAAGACGGACTCGTCGCCGTGCCTGCGAATCGGCTCGACGCGGTACTCGAGGCGGCGCGCGCGCAGGCAAAGCGCGAACAGCAGCGCAAAGAGGCGATTCTGGCGGGGCAGGACAAGCGCGGCTGGATCGACGCGTACCTGAAAGAGCAGGGTGTGATCGCATAAGCACGCAAAGAAAAAAAGCATCGACATGAAGGAATCGACATGAAACTGATTGCAGCACGCCTCGAACGGATCAAACCGTCGCCGAGTTCGATGGCGACCGCGCGGGTGAAAGAGTTGCGGGCAGCGGGACGCGAGATTATCGGGCTGACCGTCGGCGAGCCCGACTTCGACACGCCGCCGCATATCATCGAAGCGGCTTATGACGCGATGAAAAGCGGCAAGACGCGTTATACGGTCGTCGACGGTACGCCTGAATTGAAGCGCGCGATTCGCGAGAAGTTCGAGCGCGAGAACGGCCTGGTGTTTGCGCAGGATGAAGTGAGCGTCGGCAATGGCGGCAAGCAGGTCATCTTCAATGCGCTGACCTGCACCGTCGATAAGGGCGACGAGGTCATCGTGCCGGCACCTTACTGGGTGTCGTATCCGGACATGGTGCTGCTCAATGGCGGACGTCCCGTGATTGTCGAATGCGATGTCGGCAGCGCCTACAAGATGACGCCCGCGCAACTGGAAGCCGCGATCACGCCGCGCACGAAATGGCTCGTGCTGAATTCGCCATGCAATCCGACCGGGGCGTCGTACACCGAAAGCGAACTGGCGGCGCTCGGCGAAGTACTGAGCCGCCATCCGCACGTCTGGATTCTGACCGACGACGTCTACGAGCATCTGATTTACGATGGCTTCAAATTCGCAACGTTCGCGCAGTGCAACCCTCATCTTCAGGAACGTACGTTGACCGTCAACGGCGTTTCGAAGGCCTATGCGATGACGGGCTGGCGCATCGGCTTCGCGGGTGGCCCGAAGGCGCTGATCGGGGCGATGGCGAAGCTGCAGTCGCAAAGTACAACCAACCCTTCGGCGATCAGCCAGGCCGCCGCGCTCGCGGCGCTCACTGGTCCGAAGGATTTTCTCGCCGAATGGCGCGCGCAATTCCAGCGGCGGCGCGATCTCGTCGTGGAGCGTCTGAACGCCATCGACGGCCTCTATTGTCCGAATCCCACGGGAGCGTTCTATGTGTATCCGTCGTGCGCAGGTGTGATAGGACGACGCACGCCGGACGGACGCGTGATCGAAAACGACGGCGACTTCGTCATGTACCTGCTGGAGACGCAGGACGTCGGCGTGATTCAGGGCGCGGCGTTCGGTTTGTCGCCGGCATTCCGGATCTCGTTTGCGACGTCGTACGAACAGCTTCAGGAGGGCTGCCGGCGCATCGCGCTCGCTTGCGAATCGCTGCGGGCATAAGCATGAATTGAAACTGATAACAAAGCTGACAAGGAGACAACATGCATACGCTGATACAACGCGCGATTCCGGCACTGCTGCTCGGCTGCCTGACGTTTGCCGCGCACGCGCAGGATCTCACGGGCAGGCTCGCCGACATCAAGCAGCGCAATACGATCGTGCTCGGCTACCGCGAGTCGTCGCTGCCTTATTCGTACTACGACAATAATCAGGCAGTCGTCGGTTATTCGCGCGATATCGCGCAGGAAATCGTCAAGGAGATTCAGCAGGCAATCAACGCGCCGTCGCTACAGGTGCGGATGATTCCGGTCAATGCGCAAAACCGCATACCGTTGATGCAGAACGGCACGATCGATCTGGAGTGCGGCGGCACGACCAATAACAAGGAACGGGCTCAGCAGGTCGGCTTCTCCAATACGATCTCGGTCACGGAAACCCGGCTGCTGACCAAAGCCAATTCGGGTATTCATTCGTTCAACGACCTGAATGGCAAGACGGTCGCAGTGACGGCCGGCACGACGTCGGAGCGCTATCTGCGTAAATACGTCGAGGAGAAGCACGCGAATATCACGATTATCTCCGCCCGCGATCACAGCGGCTCGTTCCTGAATCTTGAGACGGGGCGCGCGCAAGCGTTCTTTATGGACTCGGACGTGCTGTCTGCCGAGCGGGCGACTTCGGGTAATCCGGCTGACTATGTGGTGATCGGCGAGCCGCAGACGCATGAGGCGATCGCCTGCATGTTGCCGAAGGGCGACACTGCGATGAAGGCGATCGTCGACCGCACGATCGCGAAGATCGAGCAGAACGGCACAGGCGCAAAGCTCTACAAAACGTGGTTCATGTCGCCGATTCCGCCGAAGGGAATCAACCTCGATATGCCGATGAGCGATACCATGAAGGCCGTGTTCGAGCATCCGAACGACCGGCCGATGGATGATTGAGCAGAACGGAACGGCGCGCGCGATGAGTCCGTTATTTCACGGCTCGTCGTGGCAGCATAGGCAGAGCTTGTTGTTATCGGCATCGCGGAAGTACGCGCCATAGTAGTGAGGATGGTACTGTGGCCGCAGGCCAGGAGCGCCTTCGCAGGTCGCTCCGTTGGCGATTGCCCGGGCGTAGGCGCGATCGACCGTGTGCCTGTCACGTGCGAGCAACGCGATCATTTGACCGTTGCCGCTGCGTGCCGCGTTTCCGTTATAGGGCTTGCCGATAAGGAAGAGCGGTCGTGGTGCATCCGTTGCCATCCAGCCGGCCCAAGGTTTATCGCGCTCGCAGAATTTCAACGAGTGTCCGAGTTCCTGCATCAGAGCCGAATAAAACTCGAAGGCGTGGTCGAAGTCGTTGACGCCGATAAAAATGTGCGAGATCAATGTGCGGCTCCGGGTGGGGCGGTGGCAGTCGACGTTTGTTGCTGGCAATGCGACAGCATGCGTTGGCGTTCTCGACTATCTTCCTGTGCAGATAATGCGCCGTCAACCAACACCCCGCCGATACGCCCAACCGCCTATCCCGTCCCCCCCATACGCCGCTGCGTCTTCATAAACTCGACGAAACGCAGTGCAGCCGGATTGTGCCGGATCACTGTCGGGTAGGCGAAATACAGCGGCGCAGTCAGTTTCGCCGCTTCGTTCAGACGGCAGTACACGGTGCTCGCATGCTCGTAATGCTGCATCGAGGCGGGCACCAGGGTGACGCCGAAACCCGCTGCCACCATATGGATGCCCGTCAGCATGCGCGGCACCTCGCGGGCCACGCGCGGCAGAAACCCCGCACGCTTGCAGGCTGCGAGGATGTCCGCATACATGCCCGGCGCGCCAGGCCGCCGCACGAGAATGAAGTCCTCGTGTTCGAGCGCCTTGAGCGGCAACTCCGGCGGCGTCTTTTTCATGCCCGCGAGTAGCCGGTGTCCGACCGGCAATACGACCACCATCGGTTCGTCCAGCAGCGGCTCGAAGGTCACGTCCTCGGGTGTGTCGACGGGCTTGCGCAGAAAGGCCACATGCAACTGCTCCGACGACAGCCGTTCGATGATCTCCGCCGCGTTCAGTTCGGCCAGTTCGATCTCCACACCCGGCTCGGCGGCGCGAAAGGCGCGGATCGCCTCGGTCGTCGCCGGATGAAAACCGGCTGAACTCGTGAGTCCGACGGAAATCGTGCCCAGCTTGCCCTGTGCGATCCGGCGCGCATGCGCGAGGCCCTGCTGCAAGGTATCGAACACCAGTTCCGCGTTTTGTGCGAAGGCCTTGCCCGCCTCGGTGAGCTCCACGCCGCGCGGCAGTCGCACGAACAGATCGAAACCGACCTCCTCCTCCAGCAGGCGGATCTGCTGCGATAGCGGCGGCTGTTGCATCGCCAGCCGTTCGGCCGCGCGCGTGAACTGGCCTTCCTCGGCCACGGCCAGGAAGTAGCGCAAATGTCGAAGCTCCATCAACCCGTCTCCAGAAACGATGCGTCGCGAGACATATTTAATAAATATACGAACCTCATTAAATATGTATTTTACATCTATATCTGCCGACGCTAGGATGGCTGCGATTTTGTGAACTCAAGCCCGCGGCAGGCGTGTCTGTCGCGGCATCCGATAACAATTCAAGGAGATCCCCCGTGAAAAAGACCTGTATCGCTACCGCTCTGGCGCTCGCCGGCTGGGCCGTCGCTCCGCTCGCTCATGCCCAGGCCGAGGAGACTGATCCGGCGCTGGCGCTCGCCAGCGGTTCGTCCGAGGCAGGTCCCGGCTCGGTCACCCTGTATGGCGTGATCGACGCCAACGTCGAATTTCTGTCGCATGCGGGCAGCAAGGGCGGCTCGCTGGTGCAGATGAATTCCGGCGGCATCCACAATTCGCGCTTCGGCATTCGCGGGACCGAGCCGCTCGGCGGCGGCAATTCGGTCTGGTTCGTGCTCGAGTCGGGTTTCAATTCCAACGACGGCTCCTTCGCCAGCGCCAACACGATATTCAACCGCACGGCGGCGGTGGGTCTGTCCAACGACCACTACGGCTCGTTGTCGTTCGGTCTGCAGTACACCCCGATGTACGACATCCTGCTGCGCTACGATCCGATGATGTTCGCGCAGCAATACACGTGGTTTCCGACCACCGGCTCGCAGGACAGCTTTGCGTTCCGCGCGCGCAACAACAACTCGGTCAAGTACGTGGGCAGCTTCCGCGGTCTCACCGCGATTGCCGCTTACAGCTTCGGCGGCGACGCGGCATCGTTCCAGAGCAGCGCGGCCTACGGCGCCGGTCTCGACTACGACGGCGGCTCGTTCGGCGCGGCGGTTGCCTACGATTACCGCAACGGCGCGATCAATTCGAGCAACACTTGGACCCGCTCGCGCAACCTGAGCTTCTCGGTTCGCCAGGACATCGGCCGGGCTCGCCTGCTGGCCGGCTACGAACACTATCTGTACACGCCGACGAAGAGCAGCTCGCAGGTCCAGGCGCTGTGGTGGGGCGGTGTGCGTTATCCGGTGGCGCGTCGCCTGAAACTGACCGCCGCTTACTATTACGAGCAGAACAGCGTGCCCGGCACGTCGAATGCGTGGATGGGCGTGCTCAGTACACAATACGCGCTGTCCAAACGCACCTCGCTCTATGCGATGGTCGCCTACGCGCAGGCCACCCGTTTTGCGGACGGCAGCTATACGCCGGTCGGCACGACCGATAACACCGCCTTTGGCCCGAACCAGACCGGCGTGACGATCGGCATGTTCCACAAGTTCTGATTTTTTGCTCGTCGTCTGGTGCGTCCTGCCTGTCGCGAGACGCCTCGAAGGAGTTAGCCCGCATGATCCGCGTTCCATTCCATCGTCGTTCGCGTCGTCTTTCGCCTCGCCGTTTCGCCGCGTCGATGACGGCAACCGTTGCCGCCGCGGCCGTACTTGCCGGCGCCTACAGCCTGCCTGCCCGCGCGGTGCTGGCCGACCCGGCTCACGTCTACAACCCGCATCTGCGCCCCGTGTCGCGCATCGCCGACACGCGGATGCCGGTCGACCTACCCGGCACGCCGGCCGGCCGGGCGGAATTTCCGCTCTATCTGTCGCTCGACTGGAACCAGCCGCAGCCGCAGGTGACGCGAGCCGTGATCGTCATTCACGGCAAGCTGCGCAACGCCTACACCTATTTCCGCAGCGCGGAGAAGGCGCGCGAGGCGGCGCGGGAGAGCGGCGCGAATGTCGACGGCACGCTGCTGATCGCGCCGCAATTTCTCGCCACGCTCGATTTCGGCATGCGCGACGAACCCGCCGATCTGCTGCGCTGGGACCAGAACGGCTGGATGGCCGGCGACAACGCCGTGGCTCCGGCGCCGCTCAGCTCCTATGCGGTGCTCGATGCGATTGTCGAGCGCCTCGCCGACCGCACGCGCTTTCCGAACCTGCGGCACGTGGTCTTCGCCGGCCACTCGGGCGGCGGCCAGGTGGTGCAGCGCTATGCCGTGGCCGCGCGCGAATCGGGCTTGCTCGCGAAGGAGAACATCGACGTGCGCTATGTGATTTCGAGTCCGTCGTCGTATGCCTATTTCGATGCCGAGCGGCCCGATGCCGACGGCAAGCCGGCGCCCTTCGGCAACGCGGCGGCCTGTCCCGCGTTCAACGACTGGAAGTACGGCATGGAAAAGCGTCCCGCCTATCTGAGCGAGCGCACCGCCGCGCAACTCGAAGCGACTTATGCGACGCGGCGCGTCTACTACCTCGTCGGCGGCGACGATAACGATCCGCAACAGAAGGCGCTCGACCAGAGCTGTTCGGCCGAGGCCCAGGGGCCTCAGCGCGTCGCGCGCGCCGAAGGGTATTTTCGCTATTTGCAGATGCGCCATCCGCAGGGCCTGAACCAGAGCTTCCACGTGGTGCCCGGCGTGGGCCATGACGGCGCGCGCATGCTCGGTTCGGTCTGCGCGTTGGCGGCCATCTACGATACGCCGGGGTGCAAGCCATGAGCGCCGCCAGCAATGAAGCCGGCATCGCATCGGCGGGCACGGCGTCGGGCAGCGGCGCCGCACCCATGTCGCGGGCCATGGTGCGGCGGGCCATCTTCGCGTCGGTGCTCGGCAACGGTCTCGAATGGTTCGACTTCCTGATTTACGGCTATTTCTCGAAGATCATCGCCCAGGTGTTCTTTCCGACCGGCACCGGCTATCTGTCGCTGATGCTGACCTTCGCCACCTTCGCGATCGGCTTTTGCGTGCGGCCGCTCGGCGGCATCCTGCTGGGCATGTATGCGGACCGTGTGGGGCGCAGCCGGGCGCTCTCGCTGCTGATTATCTCGATGGCGAGCAGCACCTTGCTGATGGGGCTGACGCCAGGCTACGCCCGCATCGGCCTTGCCGCGCCGGCGCTGGTCGTTCTGGCACGCGTGCTGCAGGGGCTTTCGGTGGGCGGCCAGTTCGCGACCGCGTCGGCCATGCTGGTCGAGTACGCGCCGCCGGGCCGCAAGATGTTCTACGGCAGCTTCAACATGTCGGCCCAGGCGTTTGCGCTGCTGCTGTCTTCGGGGGCCGGCTATCTGTTGACTTCCTGGCTGAGCCATGAGCAACTGGTGGCATGGGGTTGGCGTGTGCCCTTTCTGTGCGGTGTGCTGGCCGGACCGATCGGTTTCTATATCCGCCATCACGTGGCCGAATCGCCGGAGTTCCAGCAGTTGCGCGAGAACGGAGCGCCGCCGCCGCGCGTCTCGTTGCGGCAGTTCTTCCGCAACAACGGCCGCGCCGCGATTTGCGCGATGGGGGTGATCGCGGTGGGCGCCGCCACCAACTACGTGTGGCATTCGTACCTGGCCGTCTATGTCGAGCGGCAGTTGCATCTGCCGCTGGCGGTGGCGTTGCGCGGAGCGTTCCTTAGCGGCGTGCTGAACCTGTTCCTGTTTCCGCTGTCCGGGCGACTCGCTGACCGCTACGGCCCCTACCGGCTGTTCTATCCGGTCACCATCGCGTGGATGCTCTGCGCGTGGCCGCTGTTCGCCTTCGTGGTCTCGGCGCCTTCGGCCGAGCGTTTGCTGTTCGCCCAGATCGTGTCGACGGTCTTTCTCGCGGCGATGTCGGGCGCGCATCCCGGCATGCTGGCGATGCTCTTCCCGGTGCGCAGCCGCTCGTCCGGCGTGGCGCTGTCGTACAACGTCGCGGTCACGCTGTTCGGCGGCCTCGCGCCGCTAACCGTGACCTGGCTCACGCGGCTCACCGGCAGCAGCCTGACGCCCGCGTTCTATCTGATCTTTGCCGGCTTCGTCTCGCTTGCGCTGGTCTACGGGGCCCGGCGCGGCCCGTACGGCGCCAGGCTCGGCGAACCGGACAGCCTGACCGCTTCGGCGGCCAAAAGGAGCCCTCCTGCATGACCGAGTTTTTGTCCGCGAACGACGAGCGCGCGCCCAACGAACGACCTGTTAGCGTCGTCGCTCCCCAGCACCTGACCGTCGAGGCGAGGGGCGGCAGCGGCACGGTGCCGCTGTTTGCGACCGGCGAATGGAATGCGCCGCAGCCGGGTGTCGAGCGCGCGGTGATTCTGATTCACGGCCGTTTGCGCAACGCGGATGCGTATTTCCAGCTGGCGCATCGCGCACGGACGCGCGCGGGCCGCAATTCGGTGGACACGCTGCTGATCGTGCCGCAATTCCTCGCTGCCGCCGACGTCGACGCACACCATCTGCCGGCGTCCACGTTGCGCTGGGAGTGGATCGACTGGATGGGCGGCGGCACGGCGCTGGCGCCAGCCCCGCTCAGTTCCTTCGACGTACTCGACACGGTGCTGGCCCAACTGGCCGACCCGCGGAAGTTTCCGGACTTGCGCGAAGTCGTGGTTGCCGGCCACTCGGGTGGCGGCCAGGTGGTACAGCGCTACGCGGTGCTGGTGCGCGGCGACGCGGCCCTCGCCGGGCGCGGCGTGGCGCTGCGCTATGTGATCGCCAATCCGTCGTCCTATGTGTACTTCGATACGCAGCGCCCGCTCGGCACGAGCTGCTTCGCCCGCTACGACGAGGCGCATTGCGCCGGCTTCAACCGCTGGAAATACGGCCTCGACGAACTGCCGGCCTATGCCCGCGACGGCAACGCGCTGCCGGATGCCGCCGCGCTGGAAGCCGCCTATGTGCATCGCGACGTGACCTTGCTGCTGGGCGCTAACGACTGCGATCCGGCACACCCGGCACTGGACCGCTCCTGTGCCGCGCTCGCCCAGGGACCGCATCGCCTCGCGCGCGGCCGCGCCTATACGCGCTACATGGGCGAGCGGCACCCGCAGGGTTTCGCTCACCGCACGATCGAGATCGACGGCGCGGGGCACGACGCCGACGCGGTATTCGGCTCGCCTGCCGGGCTGGCGGCATTGTTTGGGGAACCGGTTCGAGGGGCCTGAGGGTCGCTACTTGAGAGGCGCTGCTTGAGAGGCGCGGCGAAGTGCGTGGTGATGCACATGTCCGAATCCGGCCAGAGTCGTCGCCGCGCTTCCGCTACAGTCGAGTCATGACCGTCCCCGTCAACCCGATTCCGGCGCCATGAACCTTATCGAACTCTTTCTGCTTGCGGCAATCTGGGGCGCTTCATTTCTGTTCATGCGCGTCGCGACGCCCGAATTCGGGCCGATTGCCTTGATCGCGCTTCGGGTCGGCATTGCCGCGCTGGTTTTGATACCGGCATTGCGTGCCGCCGAAGCACGTCAGCAATTTCGTGCGAGATGGTGGCCGTTGTTTATCGTCGGCCTGACCAATTCCGCGATTCCGTTTTGCCTGCTTGCTTATTCGACGCTGTATCTGAACGCCGGGCTCGATTCGGTACTGAACGCGACCACACCGCTGTGGGCCGCATTGATCGCCGCCACGCTGTTCCAGTCTCCGATGATGCGCGGGCAGCTTCCCGGTTTGTTGCTGGGCCTCATCGGCGTCGTGATTCTGGTGTGGGACACGCTCAGTGCGGGCATCCAGGGCGCCACGCCGGCGATTGCCGCGGCGCTGCTCGCAACCTTGTTCTACGGCTTTGCCGTCAACTACTCCAAACGTCGCCTCGCGGGTATTCGGCCGCTTGTCGTGGCTTTCGGCAGCCAGTTCTTCGCCTCGATCGTATTGATTCCTCTGGCGCTGCTGTCATGGCCGCGGCATTCGGTCATGCCGCTGACGTGGCTGTGCGTGGCCGCGCTGGGCATGCTTTGCACGGGCTTTGCCTACGTGCTGTTTTTCCGGCTGGTCGAGCATGTCGGGGCGGCCTATGCGGCGTCGGTGACGTTTCTGATTCCGCTCTTCGGCGTGGCGTGGGGCGCGTTGTTTCTCGACGAGAAGATTACGCCGAGGATACTCATCGGCTGTGTGATCATTCTCGTGGGTACTGCGCTCGCGACAAGGAAGCTTCGGCTGGCTTGGTGCGTAGTACGTAAGCGTGCGTTTCGAGCGTGTCCGGCTGATCGCCCTGGTTCGCGCGCTCCCGGCGCAATCGCATCGCACTTGCCGTGCGGAGACACCTTCATGTCGGAGCAGAACAACGCGAGTACCTTGAGGCCATTCGCCTATGTCCTCGCAGTCCAGGACCTCGACCGTAGCGCGGCGTATTTCCGTGACGTGCTCGGCTTTCGCGAGGAATGGGCCGACGCATCCGACTGGCGTCTCGTGTCGAGAGGGCAGGTGCGGATCATGCTCGGCTCATGTCCAGGCGCGCTAGCGCCGTCCGCGATCGGCGATCACAGCTACTTCGGTTACATGGAAGTCGACGACGTGGACGCTCTCCATGAAGAACTCGTGCAAAAAGGCGCGCGTATTCTTCAGCCGCCGATGGACCGTCCGTACGCCATGCGTGAATTCGTCGTCGCGACACCCGAGGGACACCGCTTCGTGATCGGGCAAACGCTCGCGCGGAATTAGACGCGCGTAAGACGTATCTACGGGTTTCTCCTGGTCTTCGCGGTGTCGATCTCCGCAGCGCCGGCTCGTCGTGAGAGTATGTTCAACCCCTCTCGTGAAAGGCGAACTCATCATGGCTACCGGAACCGTTAAATTCCATCGCGTCTTGCGCTCGACGCCCGAACGGATCTATCGCGCGTTTCTCGAACCCGATGCGATAGCGAAGTGGCTTCCACCGTACGGATTCACGTGTCAGGTTCATCACATGGATGCGCGGGTCGGCGGCACGTACAAGATGTCTTTCCGCAATTTCGGCTCGGGCAACGGCCACTCGTTCGGCGGCGAGTATGTCGAGCTGGTGCCGTTCGAGAAGATTCGCTACTCCGATCGTTTCGACGATCCGAATCTGCCCGGCGAGATGAACACGACGATTTCGTTGCGGCAGGTGTTGTGCGGCACCGAAGTCAACATCGTGCAGGAAGGTATTCCCGAGGTTATTCCCACCGAGATGTGCTACCTCGGCTGGCAGGAGTCGCTGGCGCAACTGGCGAAGCTGGTTGAGCCGGAGATTCCTGATTGATGTTGTCTGCAGGTATCAGGTGCTGTTCTACTGGTCGCGGTAGATGACGCGGTTCTATTTGTTTTCGTCGATAGGCTATATGAGGACTACTGCACTGCTGTGTCGCGCGGCGGCTTATCGCTAATCGCACAAAGAAGTCTGAAAAATCATCCTGCGCCCATTCCATACCCCTGTGCCTGGCGGCTAATGTGGCTGCCTGAATAACGACAGGGGTATGTGAATGTCAAATGAGGACTCGAGTGGCGTGAGTGTCGTACTGAGTGCACCTCAACTGGCGGCAGTTCTGGCTCGCCAGTCGATCAGCCAGGCGGAGATGCTCTCCAATCGGCTCTGGGGCGGACTTCAGATCGTCGGTGGCGCATTGGAAATGGTCGGGGCGGGAGCGCTATGCGTGCTGCCGGAGCCGACAATGGCAAGTAAGGCCGGATGTATTGTGTTCGGTGTGCATGATTCAGACACGGCAGCGGCAGGTTTGCGGCAAGCCTGGACTGGTCAGGATACGGCACGCTGACTCAACGAGGTACGGCGAAGCTGCCTACACAGACCAGCGTGCCGCCCAACTGCAGGACGGAATCAATTCGACCGCGCGCTATGCGTATGCCGGCATTGTCGCGGCGACGGCCTTGACCATGATTCCCGAAGTCGATCCGGGCAAGACGCTTTCATTGGGAGTGGGCACCGCCGGCTATCGGGGATATCAGGCCGTTGCCATTGGCGGAACGGCTCGCATTTCCGAGAGCATCAAGGTCAAGGCCGGCTTTGGCACCAGCGCGGCGGGGACGACAGTTGGCGTGGGGGCGGCGATGCAGTGGTGAGCGGCGTCCATTAATCGGATCACAAGCCAGGCCCGGTGCACCAGTCGACGCGCAGCAAGGGTTGCACGTCGACTGGCGTTGCGAGTTTTTCCGGGCATCGGCAAGCGTGTCGATTTTTCACGGATTCTTGCGAGCTTGTCTGCGTGAGAGATCGAAGCCGATCGAGGCCGTCAGCAGTGCGTCGCATTCGGTCGCGGCATGGGCCTGATCTGAGAGAGCCAGGCTCGGTGCAGATCGCCCCTGACGACACATGGCATACCAGTCGAACAGTGAAGGGCATCTATGGGGGGCAAGAGACGCTTACTTTTTAACGCAACTAACGGTCAAGCCCGCTATGCGTCAACCTCAAACTTCCCCATCCAACCCCAAGCTTGCAAAGAAGATTGCGAAGAAAGCGGGCCCCCCCAGATTGCACAGACCGCGCGCCGACGCGTGCATGCGTCAGCATTCGGGGATACAGCGCACGGTCGCCGTCGAGCCCTCGCTGGTCCCACGCGCCACTACGCGTAAAACGCCGACGGCACGACCCCGAAGTGCCGTTTGAACATCGCGGCGAACGCACTCTGGCTCGTGTAGCCGTGATTCATCGCGACTGCGATGATCTTCTCTCCATGAGCGAGGTGCTTCAACGCGAGCAGCAGACGCGCCTGCTGACGCCAGCGTCCGAACGTGATACCGGTTTCGCGCTGAAACCAGCGCTGAAAAGTCTTCTCCGATACGTCGAGCGTGCGTGCCCATGCGCCGATCGTGCGGTTGTCGTCGGGGGCGGCGAGCAGACTGTCGCAGACTTCACGCAGCCGACGCTCGGCGGGCCACGGCAAATAAAGCGGCAGCAACGGCACCGCATTCAACTCCGCGAGCAGCAACTGCATCAGATGATCGTCGCGCGAGCCTGCCGCGTAGTCGAGCGGTATGTCGATCGCCGCGAGAATCAGCTCGCGCAATAGCGGATGCACTTCGACCACGCAACTGCGCGCCGGCAGATGCGTGGCCGCGCCCGGCTCGACGAATACCGTGCGCATCTTCACGTCACCGCTCATCTGTACCGAATGGTCGACTTCCGGTTCGAGCCACACGCCGCGCGTCGGCGGCACGACCCACGAGCCGGTCGCCGATTCGACCTGCATGACGCCTTCGATTGCATACAGCAACTGCGCGCGCCGATGCCGGTGCGCGGCAATCACGGTGCCGTGCGGATACCAGGCCGCCATCGCCGAGACCGGCATCGGCGTGCTTTCGAACGGCACGTGAGCGTTGGGCGCGACAGGCGTGTCGGTCGCGCCGCGCGCATCGGAATGGGTTCGCGTGTTCATTCGTGCTGGCAACAGGGTATGGAAACAGGCAGATGGATGCGCGGTCGAGTGCGCTTTCGATCGCCCGCGTGATCTCTCATTTGACTGCTTATTTGACCGCTCACTTGACCGTTTCACGACAGGTAAAGACTTTTTGACGTGAGACAGCCGCGAGGCCGCGGGCGCACGATGGTACTTCACCCTGAAGCCGTGCGCGAGCCGCGTCCACGAGCGATCAACGCACCGCTTCGATCCCGTCTCAACGATATCAATCAACGACATCAAAGCAGAGCAAGACATGAAGAGATCGTATTTCCTGTTTCCGTTTGTGGCAATCCTGCTGTGGGCCGGCAACGTGATCGTGTCGAAGCTGTCGGCGCACACGATCGACCCGTCGGCGATCACGTTTTACCGTTTGCTGCTGGCCGTCGCGCTGATGAGCGTATTTATGCTGAAGCCGGCGTGGCGCAACCGCGCGGCGATCGTGCCGCAACTGCCGAAACTCGCGGTGCTCGGCTTTCTCGCGCTGGCGCTGTTCCAGAGCCTGTCGTACGAAGCGGCGAAAACCACCACCGCGACCAACATGTCGATCATCACCGCGCTCGTACCGCTGATGACGATGGTCGCGAGTACGGTGCTGCTCGGCGAAACGCCGACGTCCGGTATGGTCGGCGGCGGAATGCTGTCGTTGCTCGGCGTGGTCTATCTGATTACGCAAGGCAATCCGGCGACGCTGCTCGCGAACGGCGTGCATCTCGGCGATCTGCTGATGATCTTCGCAGCGCTCGCCTACGCGCTGTATGGCGTGCTGCTCAAGCGCTGGCACGTCGGTCTGCCGACCTGGCAATCGACGTACCTGCAGGCGCTGTTCGCGCTCGTCTTCATGCTGCCGATGCTGCTGTGCCTGCCGGCCGCCGAAGCGTTGCCGACGCGCGCGAGCGTGCCGCTGATCCTGTATGCGGGCGTGCTCGCTTCGGTCGTGCTTCCGTATCTGTGGATGCAGGGCGTCAGGCATCTCGGCCCGAACCGTTGCGCGCTGTTCATGAACGTGCTGCCGATTGCTACCGCGCTGATCGCGATCGTGTTGCTCGGCGAAAACCTGCATCTTTATCATCTGCTCGGCGGCGGTACTGCCTTGCTCGGTGTGGGCGTTGCGCAGGGGCTCGGCCGCTCTGTGCTGCGCCGGTCGGCCGTCGTGCGGGAGTGATGCGTTCGGGCTTCACGCGAGTGGTCGATGGCGCGAAACGTGTTGAATCGACCACTCGCCCTGTACGAGCCCGGTTAGACGGATCGCTTCGTTCTCGCTTCGTCGGCGCGCCAGAGCCAGGTCTTAATCCCGTGGGACCACGTCAGTACCGTCAATAGACGAGTACGGTGCGCAAGTCCCGCCTCACTGCCCGCCCGAATTGCTGGAACGCAGGATACTGGGCGGGCTCGATCAGCGCGGTCGGCAGACTGATGTCGAGGTTGCGCGTAATGGTGACGGTCCGGCCGTCGGTCTGGTACGACGAGGTATAGGTGCCGAGCGGGGAGCGGATTTCGGCCGGGCGTGGCAGCCTTGGCACCGTGATGCCCTCCGGCAGCGTAATGGTCGTGGTTTCCGTCACGTGGCGTCCGGGGAACGGCATCGCGAAGTCGCGCGTGTCGACCATGATCGTCTCGAACGCGGTACTGATTCCGGAAAAACTGCCGAGGCCGAGCGGCACCTGAAAAGCGCCCGGGCCCGGTAGCTGCGCATAATCCGGCAACGTGAAGCGCGTCTCGTATTGGAACGGTTTGCGCAAATCGAGCAAATCGCCGTGCAGATAGGTACCGTAGCCGTCCTGCCCCGTTAGCGTAAGCATGCGTGCGGCAAATTGCGACTCGGTGCCGGGCGGCAACGGGGTCAATATCCGGCGCGCCGCCCAGTCGAACGTACCGGTGTTGTCGATCCGGCTCGTTCCGGAGCCGTTGCCTTGCGCGTCGAGCGAAATCTTCGTGGTGACCTGCACACGTCCGGTGTCGGGCGTCGACAGCGGCAGCGTGATGACGTGGGCCGCGCCTGTACCATCATCCGTCAGGAGTGCCTGTTTGCCGAGTTCGGAACCCGGCAGCACGCCGAAGCGGGCAACTTCCGCGGTCGAATCGGCGAACAGTTTGAAGGCCGGCAAGTACGTGATCGCGTGATTGAATACCGCGAGCGGATCGGCAACGCCTGGCAGCCAGTACATCGTGCCGAGATTGACGAGCACCGGCGCGCTGGCAATGTCTTTCGCCGCAAGCAGCGCCTCCAGCAACGTCACGTGGTCCTTGCAGTCGCCATAGGCGGACGCGAGAATCGCATCCGCTTCGTGAGGTACGATGCTGCCCGTGCCGAGATTGATCGCGACGTAGCGAATGTGCGTGCTGACCCAGTCGTACAGAATTTCCGCCTGACGTCGCGGATCGTCGACACCTTGCGTGAGACGGTCGGCAAGGGATCGGATCGCCGGTGTGACAGCCGACTTCGGACGCGCACGCTCCAGATAGGCGGCGCCGGCAGCCGCGAAGTCCGGGAAGGTCGTCATCACTACACGCGGACTGTAGTCGAGGTTGCTGACCGAACCGAACTCGGGCGGATGCGCGGGACGATTCGTCAGCGTCCATTGCCACACTTGCCGGTCAGGCTGGTTGGTGTCGATCCGCCCGCCATCGAGCCCGATCGCGTCCGCGTGAAGCGCCATCGACGCCGGGGCATGCACGGTCAACCGCATCGAATCTCGCTGAATCGCGTTGCTGAAGTACTCGCTCATCGAGAACTGGCCGGGGAACAGCGGCTTGTTCCGGGTCAACTCGTAGCGCAGCGTCAGCACGGTGCCGACCGCGACGCCGGGAAATACGATGACCTTGACCTCGTCGTCGTCGAACATCGGCGCGCCTGCGCTTTTCGGGCTTTGTTGCGTCAATATCCTGTCCGGCGTGACATCGAGACGCACGCCATCTTTCGTCGTGGTGTAGGCCTCCTCGACCTTCAGATTCTGCTGCGATTCGCTGTAACGCAGCGAAATCTGCCCGCTCTGCGCGACACCCTGCTCGGTATTGATCCGCACGCGTCTCGCAACGGTCCGCGTACTGGCGCCGTTCTCGCTGATGTCATACACGATGTCATCGGAGAGGTTCGTGATGTTCGACTGAAAGCCCGCCATCGCGGCGGCACAATGAGTCGCGAGCAATACGACCGTACACAGGGAAGGGATCAGTCCGCGCATGGAATTCCTGTCTCGCAACGTGTTAGAAAAGGTGCCGTGGCCGGTTGGGTGCGACGACGGTTCGCGTGTGATTTTTCCGGCCCGGCTAATGACTGCGCATCGAACATACTGGTATCGTTTTTAACGATTTCCTTTCTGTATATTTAACATTGCATGGATAATTTCCATGTTTGATGCATTGAATTTGTATTAATAAATGGTTGGGAGATTGATTGCACTGGAAAGGCGAATGGATTTCATCGAATCAGCTGGTTTTTACGGATCGTAACGCCTTATTTAAGCCGGAAATGCTTGCATTTTCGGTTTATTTTAGCAGTCGCCGGATATGTGTCAAGAAAATGAAGATCGGTTTTATTGTGGTGTTTTTCTGAAGGATTAAATGATTTTAGGTAAATATTTTTTAGATGGTATTTATGTATTTTTTAATATTAATTCGTGTGGGTTTATCAGGTAACTTCTGGGAAATCCGGCAGTCGGTATGATTTCCCGCGAGGCAGAGGCTGGTGGCGCGTTTGAGCCTCTCGATCTGGTTGACGACTCTTCCATTCCAGCACGTCGATGCCGCAGCAGTTCCGTTTGCGCACTGTGACTTTTTGGAACATCAGTGTGAGCGATAGGAAGTGTTCAACGCAGGCTGTGCGCGCCAAACTCTGCGCACCTATCCGCTGTCTTGAAGCCAGATTGACGTAGGGGACACCGGAAGAGCGATAACCGCCTCAAAGGAGACAATGTGTCAGACACCCTATCCACAGCCGAGGCAACGGAGGCCTCGACCAGAGCGTATCTTCGAAGTCGCATCGCCGGGTGTATCGGGCATGCCATCGAATGGTTCGATTTCTCGATATACGCCAATCTCGCCATTTTCTTCGGCGCGCAACTTTTTCCCGCCGACAACCAGAGCTCCGCGCTTCTGGCCGCTTTCGGCGTATATGCACTCGGATTCGTGATGCGGCCAGTCGGCGGATGGCTGCTCGGTGTCGTCGCCGACCGTTACGGCCGTAAAACGGCGCTCACCGTGTCCGTCACGTCAATGGCCTTCGGTTCGCTCATGATTGCCGTCTTGCCGACGTACGCGACGATTGGACTTGCCGCACCGCTCATCGCAACGGTCGCGCGTTTGTTGCAGGGCTTGTCGGTGGGCGGCGAATTTGCCGCGGCCTGTTCTTTCCTCGCCGAGACAGCGCCGCCTGATAGACGCGGTTATCACGGCAGCTTCCTGTTTTTCGGCACCGGGATCGGACTTATTCTGGCATCAGGCATTACCTGGGCGCTGACGCAGTCGCTGAGCCATGACCAGATGGCGAGCTTCGGATGGCGCATACCGTTCGTTATCGGCGCCGCCGGAGGTCTGTTCGGATACTGGCTGCGTACCCGGGTCGCCGAAACGGAAGCGTTTACGAAAGCCGCGGAACAGCAGAACCAGCAAACCAGCGGTTCGATCCGGGCTCTGCTCGCCGATCATCGGCGCGAAGTGCTGACGCTGATCGGTACCAGCATTCTTGGCGCTTTCGCCTTCTATCTCTTCATCGTCTACGTTCCCGTGTATGCGATTCACCGCTCGGGTGCGCTGCCCGCGACCGCCTACGCGGCCAGTACCTGGAGCCTCATCGCGTTCACGGTGGTTCAACCGCTGTTTGGCATGCTCTCGGACCGGTTCGGCCGCCGCCCTCAACTGATCGTGATGGCCGCAGCGTACACGGTGTTTCTCTATCCGGTCGTACTGTCGGTCGGCGATACCTTCTGGTCCATTTTGCGCGTCGAACTGTTCGGCATGGTGCTCTATGCGCTGTACACGTCCATCGCACCGGCGGTAATGGCCGAGCTGTTCGACACCGACGTGCGGGCGCTGGGCATCGGCTTGCCGTTCAATCTCGTTGTCGCCGTGCTGGGTGGAACGACGCCGTATCTGATGACCTGGCTTCAGGAGCGCAGCCTGGAACGGTTCTTTCTGATCTACGTATGCGTGGGGTCGGCGATAAGCCTGGTCACCTACCTGGTAATGGCCGAAACCAACGGCAAGCGCATCGAGCGTTCGACGGTGGAGTCATGATCGCGGCGGCCTTCGAGCGACTGTCGCGACAGGCGAGGCAACAGACCGCGGCGAACGGGAGCCTCAGCTATGTGGACCTCGGCAAGGGCCAGCCGGTTGTCTTCGTTCACGGCGGGCACGGCGGCTGGTATCACTGGATAGTCAACATCGAGGCACTCGCGCAAGGGCGGCGAGTGATTGCCCCCGATCTTCCGGGCTTCGGCGCATCGTCGGCTCCCGCCGAAACTTTCTCGCTCGAAGTTGCCGGGCAACGTGTCTTCGATTTGCTGGACGAACTCGACGTCGGGCAGTTCGACCTCGTGGCATTCTCGTTCGGCAGTTGCGTTGCCGGATATATGGCGGCGAGCAGGCCTGAGCGGATTCGCACGCTCACACTGGTCAATCCCGCGGGCATGGGGCCGGTTTCGGCCTCACTGAGCCAGATTCAGAAAGAGGCTGCCGAGGTCGCTCGCAGTGTGGGCATGGAGGGCGGTGTGGAAGTCTCGCTGAAGAAAATCATGCTGTCGGATCCATCGCTGGTGACACCGGAACTCACGGCGCTCGCGGCGCGGCACGTTCGCGCAACCCGGGTTCTGACCCGGCCCATTGCCCGCAGCAATCCTACCCGGGCGCTTATCGAAAGAGTTCAGGCGCCGGTATGGCTGGTGCTCGGCTCGAAGGATCCGCATCAGGCTCACGAGGTGGCTGCGCGCGAGGGCTGGATTCACAGCCTTTCCGCAAGGAATCGTGCGTCGGTGCAAGCGGCCGCTCACTGGCTCCAGTACGAGCGCGCCGAGTGGTTCAACAGACATCTGAGCGAATTCATCTCCTAGCTCTTCACCGCTTTCATCGGGCGTAAGCCGATATTGCCCAACTCATCTCGGAACAGGCAGCCATGATACTGGAATCATTTGCAAAGTATGTTGAAGGGCAGGCGACAGCGGAGTTGACGCCGAACACGCTTCGCGCGGCCAAACGCGTGCTGATCGACTGGTTTTCAGCGCTATTGCCGGGTACTCAGGTCGCGCCCGGCATCCAGTTGTTGCAAGCGCATCGCGCCGAACTCGGACATGGACGATCGAGCCTGCCCGGCAACGAGACGACCGCGTTCGCGGCGACGGCAGCATGGCTCAACGGGAGCATCTCGCATGCGGTGGAATTCGACGACATTTTCCGCGACGCCATCTACCATCCAGGTTGCCCCACCATCGCGGCCGCTCTCGCACTCGCCGAGGATTCGCATGCCTCCGGTCTGCTGCTTCTGAAGTCGATCGTCGCGGGCTACGAGGTATCGACACGCATCGGAGCGGCGATCCAGCCGGCTCACTATCGGTTCTTCCACACCACCGGAACGGTCGGCTGCTTTGGCGCGGCAGCCGCGGGTGTTCTCCTGACCTCTCCCGGCGACGCTCAGGCGGCGTTGCACGCCATGGCCACATCGGCGACGTTTGCGTCGGGTCTGCAGCAGGCTTTCAGGTCCGATGCGATGACCAAGGCGCTTCACGCGGGACATGCGGCCTGGGTCGGCGTGACGTCGGCGCAAGGCGCGTCGGCCGGCGTGACGGGCGTGGCCGACATTCTCGAAGGAAGCGCCGGATTCGGCGCCGCGCTTTGCGACTCGCCCGATTGGCGTTCGGTAACGGACGGACTGGGCGACGTATTCAACATCGAGCGCATCACCCAGAAGAACCATGGTTGCTGCGGCCACACATTCGCAGCTATCGACGCCTTGCTCGATGCGATGAAAACCAGCGGACTACGCTGGGAGCAAATTGCCCGGGTGGTCGTCAGAACATACGCGCCTGCTCTTGAAGTCGCGGGTATTCGTGAGCCGAAGTCGGCATTTGAAGCGCGCTTCAGCTTGCCCTACGTTCTGGCACATGCGGCGGTGTACGGCTCGGTCCGTCTGGAGGCTTTTTCGGACGAACGTCTGCGCGATGGTCACGTGCGGGAGTGGATGAAGAAGATCGAACTGGTCGCGGACCCGGAAATAACCCGGAATTTTCCGAGGATGCGTGCTGCCCGCGTCGAACTGACGTCCGTCGATGGCAAGACAGTCGAGGCATTCGCGCCTTACCGGCGCGGTGACCCCGAAGCGCCGCTCAGCGACGCGGACATCGACGACAAGTTCCGGGAACTCGCCGAGCCCGTGATCGGCTCGCAAGCCGCTCACGAACTTCTGGAAAAACTGTGGCGGATGGAAGAACTCGACGTATCGGATCTGAACCTGTCGAACCTGTTGCCGGCAGGATTCAAGCGAGACCGCGACGGTCGCTAGAAGTGTGTTCCACCGGGGCCGGCGTGATTCGCCAATCAACTGGGCCCCGGATACGTTTAGCCCGGCATCGATTGAATTTCAGAACGAAGCCATGCTCTGAACGCCTCGACCTTCCGGGAGTGTTTCCGGTTGTCTGGAACCAGCAGATAGTAAGCGAGCTCGCGGGTCACCGGCCGGTCAAAAGGCCGGACCAGAACGCCGGTGGTCAGGTCGTTCGCAAGCAGCCGCGTTTGGCCGATGACGATGCCCATCCCTTCGATTGCGGCCTGGTACGCAAGCAGGGAATTCTGAAATCCTCCTCGCTGACGGCTCACCAATCCTTCCAGGTCGCCGCGGCCCACCGCTCGCAGCCAGTCGAACCAGTCGTTGCGCCGGTATCGCGACTGAAGCAGCCGATGATTGGCCAGGTCGTCGATAGTGGCGAGAGCTGGGCCGTTCTTCAACAGTTCCGGACTGCATACCGGTTCGATGACGTCATCGAACAGACGTTCGCAGTTGATGCCGGGCCAGTTGCCGTCTCCGAACTGAATGGCCGCATCGACCTGAACTTCGCTGAAATTGATCTTCGCGACGGTCGTGCTGAGTTCGACCGGGATGTTCGGCTGTGCCTTCTCGAATCGATGCAGCCGATGCATGAGCCATTTTGCGGCGAACGTGTTGTAGACCGATAACCGTAGCGGCTCTCCCTCCACGCGGCCGACGATCGTCTCGGTCGCGCTCACGATGGACGCGAACGCCGGCCCAATCTGCTTGTAGTAAGCCGCTCCCACCTTCGTGAGCTTGACGCCTCTGGGTCCCCGGTCGAACAGACTCACGCCGAGATAGTTTTCGAGCGTGGCGAGTTGCCTGCTCACGGCCGAATGTGTCACGTACATCTCCGCGGCGGCACTCGTCAGACTGCCCAATCGGGCGACGGCTTCGAAGACGTGAAGAGGGTTCAGGGGCGGGACTGTCCGGGGCATGAGATGTTCCAAAAAGTCACAGAAACGTACCGTATGCGAAGTAGTGTGTCAATCGACCGGCTGGAATAATCAATCGCATAGCAGTTCCACGGTCAAAGAGGAAAACATGGACTTCGCACTTACTGAGGAGCAGACCGCGTTCGCTGATGCAGTGCAGCGATTCGCGCGAGACACGTTGGCGGAAGGCGCACTCAAGCGCGCGCATCATGCCGGTTTCGATTTCGACGTTGCAGGGCAGCTTGCGGAGCAAGGCCTGCTCGGCATCACGATGAACGAAGAGGATGGCGGCCAGGGCGGCACCCTCATGGATGCGGTCATCGCGATTCAGGAAATCGCGCTGGTTTGTCCGAAGAGCGCGGACATCGTGCAGGCCGGGAATTTCGGGCCGATTCGCACGTTCGTCGAGTATGCGACGGCCGAGCAGAAGAAGCGCTATCTCAAGGATCTGCTCAGCGGGCGCAAAGTGATTTCGCTGGGCATGACGGAGCCCGGCGCCGGCTCGGCCGTCACGCAACTCAAGACGTCGGCACGGCGCGAGGGCGACGAGTACGTCATCAACGGGACGAAAATCTTCTCGACTCATAGTCCGGATGCCAGCCTGTTTCTCGTCTATTGCCGATTCGGTCCCGGTGTGGAAAACATCGGCTCCGTACTGATCGAAAAGGGTACGCCCGGATTTACGGTCGGTCAGCCGTCCAGCTTCATGAGCGGCGAAGAGTGGTCGCAGTTGTATATCGAAGAGTGCCGTATTCCCGCCGAGAATGTTCTGCTGGGACCGGGCGGATTCAAGAAGCAGATCTCGGGCTTCAACGTCGAGCGCGTCGGCAACGCATCGCGTGCGTTGGCGCTGGGGCGTTACGCTTTCAATACGGCGCGCGAGCATGCGCTGATCCGCGAACAGTTTGGCCGGCAGCTTTGCGAGTTCCAGGGGATTCAATGGAAGTTCGCCGATATGGCGCTGAAGCTGGAAGCCTCGCAACTGCTGCTCTATCGCGCGGCCAATGTTCCGAACGGCGAGTTGCCGACCGCGTACAACACGGCCATTGCAAAAGCGCATTGCAACCTGACGGGCTTCGATGTTTCGAACGAGGCACTGCAGGTCATGGGCGGCATGGGTTATAGCCAGGAGTCGCTGGTCGAATACTGCGTTCGTCGCACGCGTGGCTGGATGATCGCGGGCGGCTCGATCGAAGTGCTGAAGAACCGGATCGCCGAGAACGTGTTCCAGCGCCGCTTCGATCAGCGCAAATAAGAGGGGCGTCTAACATGGAGAACAGCATCATGCCCCAGGGCGAATCGCAGCGCAGGTCGCTGGCAGACGTGCTCCTTGCACCGCGCAGCGTTGCACTTGTTGGCGCATCGGACGACCCCTCGAAAACCGCGGCGCGTCCGCTCCGGTTTATCCGCCAGGCCGGCTTCGACGGTGACGTCTATCCCATCAATCCCAACCGCGACACCGTGCTGGGTGAACAGGCCTGGCCCAGTGTTCGCGCACTGCCGGTCGTGCCGGAGCATGCCTTCATTCTCACGCCGACCGACGCCGCGATCGACGCGTTGCAGGAGTGCGCCGAACTCGGTGTTCCCGTTGCCACGATTCTCGCCGCGGGCTTCTCTGAAAGCGGTCCGGAGGGCGAGGCTCGCGAGGAACGCGTACGGAAGATCGTTCAACGGACCGGGATTCGCGTGCTGGGCCCGAGCGGCCTCGGCATGGTCAACGTGCGCAGGAAGCTTGCGCTGACCGCGAACGCGGCGTTCGCGGAACCGGACCTGCCGGTGGGCGGAATCTTTGTCGCGTCGCATAGCGGCAGCATGATCGGGGCGCTCGTATCGCGAGGCAAGGAGCGCGGAGTCGGCTTTGCCGGGCTCGTTTCGGTCGGCAACGAGGTCGACCTGAGCGTCGGCGAAATTTGCGCGGCGACGCTGGACGACCCCCAGGTCACGGGCTACATGCTCTTCCTCGAGACCTTGCGGCACTCCGACAAACTTCGCCAGTTCGCCGTTCAGGCTGCGCAGAAAGGCAAGCCTGTCGTCGCCTACAAACTCGGCCGTTCGAGTGCGGCCGCGGAGTTGGCGGTCTCGCATACGGGAGCCCTCGCCGGCGAGGACGACGTCGCCGATGCTTTCCTGAGAGATTGCGGTATCGCACGCGTCGAAACGCTCGATGCGTTTCTCGAATGCCTGCCTCTGCTGGCATGCGTTCCCGTTGCCCAAGCCGCCACGGCGAGCAAGCCGCGCGTCGCGGTCGTGACGACGACCGGCGGCGGCGCGGCCATGGTCGTCGATCAGCTCGGAGTCCGGAACATCGAGGTCCAGCATCCGAGCGCGCAGACTTACGAGCGTCTGGCCGCTGCGGGCGTGAAGGTGAACAGCGGCCGCATCGTCGACCTCACGCTCGCGGGCACCCGCTATGACGTGATGAGCGCGGCCCTCGGCGTGCTGCGATCGGCGCCGGAATTCGACCTGGTCGTGGCGGTCGCCGGCTCCTCCGCGCGATTCTCTCCCGAGCTTGCGGTGCGTCCGATTATCGATAGCGCAACGCAGTCACCGGCGTTGCTTCCGCTCGCCGCGTTTGTCGTGCCGGACGCCCCCGAAGCGCTGCGGCGTCTGACCGCGAGCGGCGTGCCGTGTTTCCGCACGCCCGAGTCCTGCGCGGACTCGATCGCATCGGCCTATGCGCGACGCAGCCCGCTCGCGATCGTCGAGCCGGCCGCAGTCGAAGCGGGAGGTGCGCCGATACTTCTGGACGAGTTGGCGGCTTACGAACTGCTGGCGAAGGTCGGCGTCGTTCATGCGCCCGCCGTGGCGATCGACGTAACGGGCGACGGCAGTCTTCCGGATAACCTGCCGTATCCGCTTGCAGTGAAGGTGCTATCGGCCGACGTACCGCACAAGACGGATGTTGGCGGTGTCGAACTCGGCATCCGTGACGCCGGGCAACTCGATGCCGCGATCGAAAAAATCCGCGCGAACGTGGCCCGCAACGTCGAAGGGTTCGAACTGCAGCGCGTTCTTGTCCAGCAGATGACCCGGGGACTGGGCGAAGTTCTCATCGGATACCGTCGCGATGCGCAAGTGGGGCCGATTGTGATGCTGGCCTCAGGCGGCATCTTCACGGAGATTTACAGGGATCGCGCGCTGCGCCTCGCCCCCGTTACGCGGGAAGCGGCGCTCGAAATGATTTCCGAGGTCAAGGCCATGCGTGCGCTCGACGGCTATCGCGGCAAGGCACGCGGCGACCTCGAAGCACTGGCGGATGCCATCGTCGCTGTGTCGAAGCTGGCTACGCTGCCCGGTGCCCTGGTTCTGGAGGCGGAAGTCAATCCGGTGATGGTGCTCGAAGAAGGACAAGGTGTTCTCGCGGTGGATGCTCTCGTGAAGATCGGGGGCTAGTATGGACAGACGTTCAGGCCCTGAGTTCGAGGTGGCGGCGCAACCGGTTCGTTGTGAAAAGCATGGCGACATCGGTTTTCTCGTGATCGACAATCCACCCGTGAATGCAAGTTCGGTGGAAGTTCGCCGCGAACTGCTCGAAGGCATTCTTGCCCTCGGGAACGACGCCACGCTGCGCGGCATCGTCATCATTGGCGACGGAAGCACATTCATTGCCGGCTCGGACATACGCGAATTCGATGCCCCGATTCAGGCGCCGTCGTTGCCCGAGGTGATTCTCGCGATCGAGAATGCAGCCGTTCCGGTCATCGCTGCGATCCATGGTCATGCGCTCGGTGGCGGCTTTGAGCTGGCACTTGGTTGCGATGGGCGCATTGCGGTTTCCGGGGCGACGATGGGATTGCCCGAAGTCAGCCTCGGCATGATTCCCGGCGCCGGCGGAACCCAGCGCGTCGCATACATCACGGGCAAAGCGAAAGCCATCGAACTTGTCGCTTCCTCGCGCCGGCTGACGGCAGCCGAAGCGTTGCAGCTCGGACTCATCGACCAGCTCGTCGACGACGATCTGGCCGATGCCGCCGCACAGTTCGCGCTGACGTTCGCGGCAAGGAAGCGGCGGATTCGCGACCGCGAGGTTCCGTTTGCATCGGCCGGGGAAATCGAGTCGGCCATCGGCGCCGCCATGCGGCTGCGCAAGAACCTGCCTCATATCCAGCAGGCGGTCGACGCGGTCAACATGGCCGGCGACGTGCCGTTCGATGAGGCACTCTCACGGGAGCGCGCGGTTTTCGACGTGCTGCGCACGAGCGTTGCCGCGCGCGCATTCCGCCATCTGTTTTTCGCCGAGCGGGAGTGCCAGCGTTCGCGTTATGGCGGTCGTCCCGACACGGCGGGTATTCGTCGAATCGGCGTGGTCGGCGCGGGCACCATGGGTGTCGGCATTGCCGGATGCTTTGCCGACGCGGGCTATGAAGTCGTTCTGTTCGACACCCATGACATCGCACTGGCGGCAGTCGCGGAGAAGCTTCAGCGCACCTACGACTCGCTGCTGAAAAAGGGCAAGCTCGACGAACGCGAGATGCGCGAGCGGCTCGCACGAGTCCGTACGGTCAGCGATCTCGGGCAATTGAACAAGGTCGACCTCGCTATCGAAGCTGTTTTCGAAGATTTCGACGTCAAGCGCGACATCATGGCAAAGCTGCACGATGTCTTGCCGCCCGATGCCATTCTGGCTTCGAATACTTCGTATCTCGACCTCAACCGGCTTGCGGCGGACGCGGGTCGTCCACGCCGTACTGTGGGCCTGCATTTCTTCAGTCCGGCACAGGCGATGCGGCTTCTGGAGATCGTCGAAACGGAGCACACGGATGCCGCGACGGTAGACATCGCGATTGCAATCGCGAAACGTCTGGGAAAGGTGCCGGTGGTCGCTCGGGTCGCCGAAGGTTTTATCGGCAACCGTATTTTTGCGGCCTACCGCAAGCAGTGCGAGTACATGCTGGAAGAGGGCGCGTTGCCCGAGCAGATCGATGAAGCACTGGAGGAATTCGGCTTCGCGATGGGCCCGTTCGCCGTCGCGGATCTTTCCGGGCTCGACATCGCCTGGAAGATGCGTCAGCGCCTGAATGCGGTGAGCAGGCCCGCCCGCTATGTGACGATTCCGGACGCGTTGTGCGAAGCCGGCCGGTTTGGCCGCAAGACCGGTGCCGGGTATTACCTGTACGAGGCCGGTGGCCGGCGCGGTGTTCCCGATCCGGAGGTGCACACGATCATTGCTCGTGAGCAGCGGAAGAGGGGCATCGTTCCGCGCTCGCTGGGCAACGATGAAATCGTCGAGCGTGCGATGGCCGCCATCGTCAACGAAGCGGCGAAAGTGATGGAAGAGGGCGTTGCCTCTCGTACCAGTGATATCGACGTGGCGCTCGTGCATGGCTACGGGTTCCCGCGTTACCTGGGCGGCCCCGTTTTCTGGGCACGGCAGCGTGGTACTGACGAGATGCACGACATGATAAAGCGCGTGCAAGCCGCATCTGGCCCAGACTTCGTTGTGGGCGATATCGACGCGATGCTCGCAAAATGAAGGATCGGGCGAGCGTCGATCTCGCTCTGAACGACCGGACAGTAGAGGTGATGGAGTGAAAATTGTCGTGGCAGTGAAGCGTGTCGTGGACGCTAACGTGAAAGTGACGGTCGCCTCGGACAATTCGGGGGTGAACCTGAACAACCTGAAAATGGCGATGAATCCGTTCGATGAAATCGCCATCGAAGAGGCTGTCCGCCTGAAGGAAGCCGGCGTGGCGAGCGAGGTGGTCGCGGTGTCGGCAGGCGTCGTGCAATGTCAGGAGACGTTGCGTACGGCGCTGGCGATGGGCGCGGACCGGGCGGTGCTGATCGAGACCGACGTGGAGTTGCAACCGCTTGCCGTTGCCCGATTGCTGAAGGCTGTGATCGACCGGGAGCAGCCCGGGCTCGTGATCCTTGGCAAACAGGCCATCGACGACGATGCCAACCAGACCGGCCAGATGGTCGCGGCACTCACGGGATTTGCGCAGGCCACGTTCGCTTCCAGAGTGGTGCTCGAAGAGGGGCGGGCCATCGTATCGCGCGAAGTCGACGGGGGAATCGAGACGCTTTCAGTGCGATTGCCCGCGGTCGTCACCACCGACCTCCGGCTGAACGAGCCGCGCTACGTCACCCTGCCGAACATCATGAAGGCGAAGAAGAAGCCATTGGAATCCCTGAAGCCTGAGGATCTGGGTGTCGACGTCTCGCCTCGCCTGAAGACGCTGAGGGTCAGCGAACCGCCGAAGCGTGCGGGAGGCGTGAAAGTGCCGGACGTGATGACGCTGGTCGACAAGCTCAGGACCGAAGCCAGGGTGCTTTGAAGACAACCGCAGGTGGTGGAGAAAGGGGATATGACGATTCTGGTGATTGCCGAACACGACGGCAGGCAACTGAAGGCCGCAACATTCAATACGGTCGCCGCGGCCCAGAAGATCGGCGGCGAGATACACGTACTGATTGCAGGCCACAATGCCCAGGCGACGGCTGATGCGGCAGCGAAAATCGCGGGCGTCAGCAAGGTGCTGCTCGCCGACGCGCCACAACTCGCTGAAGGTCTCGCGGAAAACGTCGCGGCGACCGTGCTGAACATCGCGAAGGATTACTCGTACATCCTGGCGCCGGCAACGGCCTACGGCAAGAACGTCGTACCGCGTATCGCGGCGAAGCTGGACGTGGCGCAGATTTCAGACATCACAGCGGTCGATTCGGCCGACACATTCGAGCGCCCGATTTACGCTGGCAACGCGATCGCGACGGTGCAGTCGAGTGATCCGATCAAGGTCATCACGGTGCGCGCGACGGGTTTCGACCCCGTTGCGGCAGAAGGCGGTAGCGCATCGATCGACCGGGTCGAAGCGGCAGCGGACGCTGGCGTGTCGCAATTCGTGAGCCGTGAAGTGACGAAGCTGGACCGTCCGGAACTGACGGCAGCAAACATCGTCGTGTCGGGCGGCCGAGGCCTCGGCAGCGGCGAGCACTACACGAAGGTGCTGGAGCCGCTTGCCGATAAGCTGGGTGCTGCTTTGGGTGCCTCGCGAGCCGCCGTTGACGCGGGGTACGTTCCGAATGATTTTCAGGTCGGACAAACCGGCAAGATTGTCGCGCCGCAACTGTACATCGCGGTTGGCATTTCCGGCGCGATCCAGCATCTGGCAGGCATGAAGGATTCGAAGGTCATCGTGGCCATCAACAAGGACCCCGAAGCGCCGATCTTCAGTGTCGCCGACTACGGTCTCGTGGGCGACCTGTTCACAATCGTTCCGGAGCTTGTCGACGCGCTCGGGTAAAGCGGTGTCCATCGCTATCGAGCGTATTTGATTCTTGCAACGTGGCAGCCGGAGGGGCTCGTGAATGCAATGACTGGCTTTGAGATGCGCCGGCTGGCCGCGGCAGCTTCCGCGAATCAGGAAGATGCCTGTCTGTGGAGAACATTTTCACAACTGTACGAGGAACGGCGTATTCGCTGGTGTAACTCGCCGCAAGGATGGCTCGTATCGATCGATCACCGCCACCTCGCAAGCGAACCAAGTTTCGACGAGGCCATCCGCCGCGCCATCTCCCGACTGCAGTGGGCCGCAAGCCAGGCGCAATCGCCCGTAAGGAAGACACGTCGCGCTGTCGAAGGGAGTCCGTCATCGTCGCGCAGCTCTTCAGGCCGATAGTCTGCACGCCTGAACCGGCATGCTCGGGCGAGAACATGATCGAAGCGCCTGCATTGCGCAAGCGCTTCATGCTTTGAAATTGTGCGCCCGCCGGAACAGCTTTGGCCGCCAGCGGGCGCGCACAGGGCGATCGCCACAGGTACCGCGCTCAGGCGATCTCCGTGACCTTGATCAGCTTGTGATTGAGAAATTCGCCGATACCAAGTTCCGAAAGCTCGCGCCCAAAGCCGGAATTCTTGGTGCCGCCAAAGGGCGTTTCCGGTGCATCCATGAAGCAGGTGTTGATGTACACCATGCCGGAATCGAGCTGTGCCGCGACCTTTTGAGCATGCGCGGTGTCGGCGTCGAAAACATAGCCGCTCAGACCAAATCGCGTGGCGTTGGCGAGCTTGATGGCCTCTTCCTCGCTATCGACGACATAGAAGGACAGGACCGGACCAAATGCTTCCTGGTCGAACAGCGGATTCTCGGGCGAGATGTTCGTCATGATCGTCGGCTCCAGGAAAAAGCCGGGCCGCTCGACGCGCTTGCCGCCGAACACGACTTCCGCGCCCGCTGCCTTCGCATCGGCGATCTGCTGCAACAGCGTTGCCAGTGCGCGTTCGCTGACGAGCGGGCCGATATCGGTTGCCGCGTCGGTCGGATCGCCTACCCTGATCGCGGAGAATCGTTCTTTCAAGGCGGTCAGCATCTGTTCGCCGCGCTCCTTGCCGACCACGATGACGCGCTTGATGTTCACGCAACCCTGGCCTGAATTGAAGGTGCGGCCCATCACGACCTGCTCGATCGCGTGTTCGAGCGGCGCGCCCGGCAGGATCAGAGCGGGGTCGCTGCTGCCCAGTTCGAGGATCGTCTTCTTGACGTTGCGCCCGGCGCGTTCACCGACCGACATGCCGGCGCGCTCGCTACCGGTGAGCGCCACGCCGCGCACACGGAAGTCGTCGATGAGGTCCGCTATCTGCTCGACGCTGCAGAAGAGGTTGGTGTATGCGCCGAGCGGAGCGCCGGCTTCCTCGAACAGCCGCGCAAACGCAAGCGCGCACTGCGGCACGTTCGGTGCATGCTTCATTAGCACCACGTTTCCTGCGACGAGTTGCGGCCCCGCCACGCGGGCCAACTGATAGAAGGGGAAGTTCCACGGTTCGATCGCGAGGATGACGCCGATCGGCTCGGACACCACCATGGCGCCAGGCGCGTCGGGCAAAGTCCGCGTGGCGAGGAAGCGTTCGCCGTTCCTGGCGTAATAGTCGAGGATATCGGCGGCGAGATCGACTTCCATATAGCCGAAGCGCGTCACCTTGCCCATTTCGAGCGTCAGATAGCGCTGATATTCGTCGCGCTTTTCACGCAGGATCCGGGCGGCGCGGCCCACGATCCGTGCCCGCTCGGCGACTGGCCGCTTGCGCCAGTCGTCATGGAAGCACGCGTTCGCCGTTGCCAGCGCCGCGAAGACTTCCTCGTTCGAGAGAAACGGAAATTCCGGACCGGCTTCGCCGGTTGTCGGGTTGATTGTCTGAAAGCTCATGATTTCGATTCCTTTCCTTTTCCGGAGTCCTTGTTACTGGGCAGGTGGGCTCTGCTCGAAGCGGGCCGCACCCGTGAGCGGCGTGAACCAAGGCGCCGCATGGTCGGTATAAATCTCGACCTGTGGCCGAGCCGTTTCCATATGTTCGAGCGTGCCGGCTTTTACGATGGCGATGCCGGGCAGGTTCTCCGCTTTCGTCATGATCGGAGAACCGCACGTCGGGCAGAAATGACGGTGGAGCGACAAGCCGCTATCGCCGCGATCGACGAAGAAGCGAGTCTCGCCGTGCAGTTCGAAGTCGCTCTCCTGCATCAGCAGGTTGACCGAAAACGCACTGCCGCTCTGCTTCTGGCAGTGCGTGCAATGGCATATCACGGTTGTTTGCGGCTGGCCTTTGAGCGCGTAGCGTACGGCTCCACACAGGCAGCCACCTTGCTGGTCTTTCACGATTTCCTCCTTATAGGCCAAATGATCGAAAACGATTTCGTCAAAATACGGCCGAGATGACCCATATCAAGGGCGCTACGATGAGTTCAGGTTCTGGCGGCCGCTTTTCGAACCGGTTCCTGCTGCCCGCCGTGAGAGGACCGCAGTATCATCTCGGGCGACCAGACCTCCTGCAGGTCTTCGGCCGGACGTCCCGCCATGTGCGCGAGGAGCAGTTCGACCATCCTGCGTCCCGCGTCGAGAGCGGGAGCGGAAAACGTCGTCAGAGGCGGATTCAGATAGGGGCCGAGCGGATGGTTGTCGCAGCCGATCACCGCGACGTCGGTGCCCGCACGTTTGCCGACTTCGGCAATCGCCTGCATGGCGCCGGCCGCGATCAGATCGTGGCCGCACATGATCGCCGTCGGCGGATGCTTCATGGCGAGAAGCTGCCGCGCTCCGTTCAGGCCGCCGCTCTCGCCGAAGTCGGCTTCGATCACCAGGCCGGCTTCGTAGGGCAGCCCCGCGGCGCTTAGCGCGGCCCGGTAGCCTTGCCGCAGATGGTGGCTCATCATCAGATAGCCTGGCGTATTCAATAGCCCGATGCGTCGATGGCCGAGGCCGATAAAGCGTGCGGTGCCGTTCCTGCCGGCCACGGTCCTGTCGATGTCGACATAGGGAAAGGGCGCGCCTGTCTCGCTTCTGCCCAGCGTCACGAACGGCACTTTCTGTTCCTCGAGGTAGCGTATGCGGGGATCGGTGCGCCGTGTCCGACCGAACATCACCGCATCGACGCGATGCTTTTCGACAAGACGGCGGAAGCTGTCAATCTCCGTCTCCACGGTCCGCCCGGTGACGATGACGAGCTGGAACGGCGAATTCTCCAGGCCCTGATCGATGCCCGTCAGCAGATCGAGAAAGAGCGGATGCGCGAGGCCGCTTTGCTGAGGCGACAGGATAAAGCCGATGGTTTCGGACGTCTTGGTGCGTAGCCGCCTTCCGCTCGGGTCGGGGAGAAATCCGAGGTCTTGCGCCGTGGCCCGCACCCGGCGTTTGGTTGCGTCGCTCACGTCCGGGCGGTCGTTGAGAGCCTTGGAGACCGTGGACACCGACAGCCCCAGTTGCTGGGCCAGTCCGACGATGTTGATGCGCTGTGTCATGGCTGCCTTACCGAATCCGTGATCTGACGTTCAAGATGATCGGATTATAATCGAAATCGTTTTCGGACGTTTGTCGGTGGGGTCGTGGGGTGAGTTATGGTTGCCGCGGGCAGTTCATCGAGGGATAAGACACGCGGAAGAACCGGCATTAGCACGGCAATTTTGAGATGTACTGTACGGCGGTCGTGCTAAAAGGGCCATTCCATAGACCCTTTCTGAAACTGCATGAGCGCACAAAAATTATCCGTCTATACGCCGAGCGATGGGGAATGGCGGGAACAACCTAGAGACATCGCGTATGTGAAGACCCCCGCGAAGGGGGATCGCAATGGCCCGTCCACAATAGCGATTTCCGGCGTTGGCAGGACGCACGCAACGCGGGCGGCGATAGGGTTCTATTCTCCGATTACCGGGTTGTGAAAATCAATCCGATCAAGTTCGGGGTGCCGAAATGAGGATACTTTCGCGAGTGCGTCGCATCGGTGTCGCTGTCGTCGTGGTAATCGTCGGGTTCAATATCGTCCAATACATTGTCGACGCGCACGCAGGTACAACAGCATCCGAATGTAACAGCGTGATTTCACAAAGTGGCTTATATCGCGCCGAATCGTGCGTCACTGGCGGGAACGGGGACAATCGACATCCCGCCCAACTGGCGTGATCGGCTGCGCGCCATCCTGCCTTGACTTATACCTGTCCACGCCGTGCCAGCGCTTCAACATGCCTGACGCACTAAGGCCGAGCCCCGAGCGCCTGATACAGCGCCGCAGTATCGGCATAACGCTGCGCGGCGATTTTCGTGCGATCGAGTCCGGTCTGCAATTCCTGCCGCTGCGTATCGAGCAGCGTCAATTGACTGATGCCACCCGCCGCATAGCGTTCGCCGGCGATGCCCGCGCTGCGTTGCGCGCTGCGATGCGCATCGTCGAGCGCCTGCAATGCGAGCGCGTCCTGATCGAGCGCGCGCAGCGCATCGGCAACCTGCTGCAGTCCTTGCAGGACGGTTTGCCTGTACACGGCAAGCGCCGCTTGCAAGGCCGCTTCCGAGGAACGCTTGCGCGCCAGCAATTCGCCGCTATGAAAAAGCGGCTGCGTGAGACCCGCGCCGAAATTCCACACGTTGAAGCCCGTCAGCAGATCGGACACGCTCACACGTTCCGTCGCCGCGCTGCCCGATAACGTGATGCGTGGATACATATTGGCGGTCGCGACACCGACGTTCGCGCTGGCCTGATGCAGCAGTGCCTCGGACGCACGGATATCGGGCCGCTGCTGCGCGAGCGTCGAAGGCAACGTTAGCGGCAGATCGGTGGGCAGCACGAGCGTATCGAGATCGAGCGCGGCGAGGTCGTGCGTGGCTGCCAGTTCCGCTGGTGCGCGTCCCAGATAGATCGCGAGTTGATGGTCGGTCTGCGCGAGTTGCGTGCGCAAGGGCGGCAACGTCGCACGGGTCTGCTGCACGAGCGTGCGCTGGCTCAGCAGATCGACCTCGGAGATGCCGCCCGCGTGATAGCGGCGCTCGGCGATATCGAGTTGCTGCATTTGTACCGCGAGCAGCGCTTCGGTGAGCGCAATCTGCCGTGCGAGCGACGCGCGCCGGATCGCCGCCGTCACGACATTGCCCGCGACCGTCAAACGCGCGGCCTCGAGTTCGTATTGCTGATAGTCGACCTGCGCGGCCACGGCTTCGAGCGCGCGTCGATTCGCGCCGAACAGATCGAGCGTGTACGACACCGTAACCTGCGCGCTGTACAGCGTGAACGGCGCAAACGACCGGCCCTGCGTCAGTGCGCCGAAGCCGAGTGCCTCAGGATCGATTTTCTCGCGCGTGGCCGACAGGTTCGCATCGACTTGCGGCCACAGCGTGCCGCCTGCCTGCGCGCGATAGTCCTGCTGCGCTTCGTCGAGTTTCGCGCGGGCTTGCGCGAGTGTGGGGCTGTCGTCGAGCGCCTGCTGCACGAGGGCGTCGAGTGTCGGCGAACCGAAGGCGCGCCACCAGCCGTCGCCGGGCAGATCGGCCGGCACGAAGTGCTGCGCGCCGCCGCCGGGGCCGTCGGATGCAACCGTGCTTGCCGCAAGCGGTGCGGCGGTATAGCTCGATACGGCGGTGACGTCGGGGTGATGAAAATCCGGGCCAACCGTACACGCGCACAATGCCGCGCTCGCGGCGAACACGGCAAGCCGGCGTGCGTCGAAACGGCAAGCCGCGACCTTAACAATCACAGCACGAAAGGCGGTAGCGGCAGAAGCGATGAGAGCAGTGGCGGCGGAAGCGGAACACATGGCGGGCCATCCTCAATCGAGCGTACGCCGGTAGAACTTCACGGCAATACCCATCACGACGCACAGAAAGATCAGCAGCGGCCATACGTGCGGCCACATGTCGGCCCAGCCGACGCCCTTAAGCAGAATGCCGCGCACGAGCCGGTTGAAGTAGGTGAGCGGCAGCAGGTTGCCGATGATTTGCGCCCACTTCGGCATGCCCGCGAACGGGAACATGAAACCCGACAGCAGGATGTTGGGCAGGAAATAGAACATCGTCAGTTGCATGGCCTGCAACTGGTTTTGCGCGAGCGACGACAGCGTAATGCCGATCGTCAGATTGGCCGCGACGAACAGCAGTGCCGACAGATACAGCGCGATCAGACTGCCCTCGAACGGCACGCCGAATACGAAGCGCGCCGCCGCGAGAATGATGCTCACTTGGATCAGCCCGATCGCCACGTAAGGTACGATCTTGCCCGTCATCACTTCGAGCGGCAGCACCGGCGTGGCGAGCAGATTTTCCATCGTACCGCGCTCGCGTTCGCGCGTGATCGCGAGGCCCGTCATCATGACCATCGTCATTGTCAGGATCACACCCATCAGGCCGGGCACGACGTTGTATTGCGTGACGCTTTCGGGGTTGTAGAGCCGGTGCAACTGCACGTCGAATGCGGCGGGGCCGACCGCGAGCGCCGACAACGGACCCGTGAGGTCCTTCTGCAACACGGATTGCGCAATCGACGGCAGCGCACCGAGCGCGGTGCCGACTGCCGTCGGGTCCGTCGCGTCGGCCTCGACGAGCAGCGAGGGATGCGCACCCTTGGCGAGATCGCGCGTGAAGCCGACGGGGATGTTCAGCACGAACAGCACCTTGCCTTGCGCGAGCGCGCGGCGGCCAGACTCTTCATCGGGCAGCGTCGAGACGATGTCGAAGTAGTCGGAGTTGCGCATCGCCATGACGAAGCTGCGTGTGAACTCGCTGTGATCGGCGGCGATCACGGCGGTGGGCAGATGCTTCGGGTCGGTGTTGATCGCGAAGCCGAACAACGTCATCTGCATGATCGGCAGGCCGATGATCATCGCAAACGTGATGCGGTCGCGCTTCAGTTGCAGAAACTCCTTGCGCACGATGCTCCACCAGCGTGTCAGAGAAAAGCGTGGAAAGCGGCGGGCGGCGTTCACGATGCTTGACCCGTAGAAGGCGTTGCGTAGTTGTCGGTCGAGCGGTTCATCATGAAGATGAAGACGTCTTCCAGGCCCGTTGGCTGTCTTTCGATTCGCAGCGTCGTATTCGAGCGGGCCAACTGTTCGAGCGTCGCATGCAGCTCGGGCGTATCTGGGCCGCTCACGTGCAGCGACGAACCGAACGCGACCGTCTGTTCGACGCCGGGCGAGCGGCGCAGTTGTTCGCCGAGTTCGACGAGATTCTGGCCGTACACGGCCCATGTCGCGAGCCCCTGCGAATCGATGACCTCTTGCGACGTGCCTCGCGCGAGCAGCTTGCCGTATGCGATGTAGGCGAGCTTATGGCAGCGCTCCGCTTCGTCCATATAGTGCGTGCTGACGAGCACCGAGATGCCGCTTGCGGCCAGGCGATGCAATTCTTCCCAGAAGTCGCGGCGCGCGCTCGGGTCGACGCCCGCGGTCGGCTCGTCGAGCAGCAGCAGTTCCGGCTCGTGCAGCATGCACGCGGCCAGCGCGAGGCGCTGCTTCCAGCCGCCCGACAGCGCACCGGCCAACTGTTTGGCGCGGCTCGCGAGGCCGAGCTGTTCGAGCGCGCGATCCACTGCGTCGCGGCGGTTCTTCATCTCGTACATACGCGCGACGAAGTCGAGATTTTCGCGGATCGTCAGATCGTCCCAGTAGGAGAAGCGCTGCGTCATATAGCCGGCGCGCCGCTTGATCTGCGCGCTCTCGCGCACGATGTCGTAGCCGAGACAGGTGCCGCTGCCGGAGTCGGGCGTGAGCAGGCCGCACATCATGCGGATGCAGGTGGTTTTGCCGCTGCCGTTCGGACCGAGAAAGCCGAAAATCTCGCCGCGCTGCACGCGCAGCGAGACATCGTTGACGACGTGCTTCGCGCCGAAATGCTTGTTCAGCCTGTGCACGTCGATGGCATAGGCGGGGTCGGCCGTGTTGCCGGCGGTTGCGTTCATTGCAGCGTCACCGTGACGGGTTGGCCGGGCCGCAGTTTCGGCGCATCGGCGGTCTGGGGTTGGGCTTCGACCATGAACACGAGCTTCGAGCGGCTTTCGTTGCTGTAGATCACGGGCGGCGTGTATTCCGCCTGGTCCGAAATGAAGCTGAGCGTGGCCGGTATATCGGCCGCGCAGCCGTTGCAATGGATCGATACGCGGCGGCCCGGCGCGAGGGAACCGACTACAGCCTCGGGCACGAAAAAGCGCACCTTGACGTTTTCCGGCGGCAGCATGCGCACCACGGGACTGCCAGCCGGCACCCACTCGCCGCTGCGATACATCGTGTCGAAGACGAGGCCGCCGTGCGGCGCGTGGATGCTTTTCTGATCGAGCTTCCATTGGGCCTGGCCGAGTTGGGCCTGGGCCGCGTCGACTTGCGCCTGCTGCGCGCGAATCTGTTCGATCCGTCCCGGCAGACGCGCGACGGCGAGCTGGCTTTGCAACTCGCGTACGTGCGCGGCGCTCGACAGCGCGTTCGCGCGCGAGTCGTCGAGCTGGCTTTGCGCGATGCCGCCCGCGCGTAATTGCTGTTCGTCGCGATGGTACTGGGTCGCGGCGCGCGCGGCGTCCGCCTCGGCCTGCACGAGTTGGGCGCGCGTCACGTCGACTTCGGACGGGCGCTTGCCGGTTCCAAGATCGGCAAGCTGGGCGCGTGCCGCGCGCAATTGTTCGTTGGCCTGTGCAACGGCCTCGGTTTCGTTTTGTGCTTCGAGCGCGAAGAGCGGCGTGTTCTCCGTGACGGTCTGTCCGCGCGAAACCGCGAGCTGGGTCAACTGTCCCGCCTGCGACGATGCAAGATAGAGGTACTCGCCCTCGACATAACCTTGCCAGGTGTTCGCCGGTTGCCGCGAACAGCCTGCACACGCGATGCAGAGTGTCAGCACGACGGCAAGCGACGCTTTGAGCGCGGACGGAGTCATGACGGCTTCCTTTTCGCGTGGGGCGCCGTGGGCGTCGATGCGGGCGTTGGGGTTGCGTTCATCCCGCACGTGAGCAGCGCGACGACATGGCGTTCGAGCGTTGCGCGATCGAACGAGGTGCTCGGGTTCAGGCGCTGCCAGATCTTCGCGGTTGCCTGCGGCAGCATCACAAGGGCAAGCACGGAATTGAACAGCAGCGACGGTTCGAGTTGCGCGTTCAACTGGCCCGACGCGCAGCCGCGTGCGATGTTCTGACCAAACCCCGCGAGCTTCTGCAAGGGGATGTGGACAAACGCGCGCTCGCGCAGCAACCCGCCTTCATTGACGATTTCGCGCAGCCATAGCGAGGGCAACCACGGCATTTTTTCGGTGACGTCGAACATGCGCTTGACGATGCCTTGCGTCAGCGCAAGCGGATCGTCGTGCTCGGGGTCGACCGGTTCCCAGATCGCCGCGAAGGCGGCGACGAGCTTTTCCTCGAACAGTGCGTCGAGCAGCTTTTCGCGCGTCTGGAACCAGTAATGCACCATCGCGGACGTCACGCCGCTCGCCGCCGCGATTTGCGCCACCGTCGTGTTGGCGATGCCGCGCTCGGCAAACAGCCTGACTGCGACATCGAGCAGATGTTCGCGCGCGTCGAAGTCCTGCGGATGAGGACGGCGACCCATGCGGGAGCGGATAGGTTGGGGTAGGCTCACGTCACTAATTGATGAATTAGTTAGTTTTAAGTCATTGATAGTAGGTCGCTTTCGCGGATGTTGAAGGAGGGAAAACCCTAGCGCGTGGGCCGCGTGGTGGCGAGGGCCTGTGTGCCGGGACCACGGTTTGTGGGCAGGACGCGTTGCCGCTTACCTGCTGCATGGCATGCCGCGATTACGTCGCATGTAATTGGCGCGTGCGGAAGCGGCCTCTACACGTCGGCTATCGCACGATCAATCCGGTGGTGCGCACCGTCAAGGAGATGCCATGTTTCGGCGTGCCATGTGACTGGAAGGTGCATCGCGGTTCGACCGTCACGCCCTCGATGCCGGTCATCCCGCTCGGCTTCGTTCGCGCAGGGGAAGTGTTGCGCTATTTCTCGATGGTTTCGACCGTAGGCAGGCCGCAAAATATTGGGTCGGCGCCGCGCGCAGAGAAGCCGCGAGAATCGTGTCGTGGCTGGGCAGGGCGCGCAACGCGGTGGCGAGAGTCGCGTCGGGCGCCGACAGATTGTCGGCCACTTTGTCCGGTGAGGTCTGATCGGACTCGGGCATGTAGATGTCGAGGCCGATCGCGAGCGTCTCTTCATCGATCTCGACGATGGTCACCGGCGGAGCGACGGGATGCGCAGGTGGTGCCGCTTGCCCACTGAAGCTTGATTTGCGGTTGCAAGGCACTTTGATGTTTTTCTGTGATTACGAGCCTCACTGAACGCGTCATCTATCTCCGTGGATATTCGCGTTTCGCACACAAATTTCGCTACTCTTTTTTTCTTGACCCTGCAAAGAAGATAGTGTTTGTATGTTTTCTCGAAATCGCGGCCCTTCATGATCATCGAGGCGTTGCGCAGGGTTTTCTTCGTATCGCACGCGTTGACTTCGCGATTCAATTGTCGCTGACAAACGGCCACACATTAATTTCGATGACGTTTATGTCAAAGATTTCCACCGTCTCTTCTCAAAGGTGAAATACATGAGTTCAATTAATAAAGCGGGGTCATCCAGCCATAGTCCAGGCGGCATAGCCGCGAATACTGAGCAAACACACGAGACTCGGAATCAAGGTCAAGCTCCTACAATCAGGCGCCAGGAGAGCCAAGGGGTCATCATAGGGAGACTGCAGAGTCTTCGCCGCATGGGAAGCGGACTATTGAGATCTAATCGTCAACCAGGAGGGGAAGTACCACCTGTTCCACCGTTGCCGCCAGGGTTTGCGGCATCTACCTCGAACCGGAGACACTCCGTTGACTCTGTTTCAGTGACGTCGACGCTCATCGAAGGCCTGAATACGTTGGGGTACGATGAGCAACGGCCATCGCGGGCCTCCGGCGACGGTCAGATAACGGGTCCATCCCGGGAGTCGCGCGTATCCAGAATGGGGCGAGCGATGACGCGGGTTGGCCACACTCCTCCGGAAAAGTTGAATGCGGCGGCACGCGATGAAATCGCCCGCGGGGATGGCGCTAAACTTCGGCAAGCGCTCGCGAATGGAGCCGATCCGACCGCCCAGTCCTCCGAACATAAGAACAATGCTTTCCACTTTCTTGCAAAGAACCCAACTACGGACACGATCCGGATCCTGCGGGATTGGGGACTCACAAACCCAGACCGGAAGCCCCTGCTAGGCGACGCGCTGCGGGCCCTGAATTCGAAAGGCCGATCTCCGCTTCACGTCATGCAATTCAACATTGGCCGAGCGCACGAAGCTAATGATGGAAAAAGCGCGCGGCTTCTCACGGAAGCGTTTAACCAGCTTTCGCCTTATGCCGGAAGCCTTGAGAACCTTGTCGATGGTGCCGGCAGACATCTGAGCGAAATGCAGGCTCTCGGGCAACAGGCTCAGGTGCAACGCCGACGGGTGGATGAAACGGCCATAAGCAATCTGCAAGATGCCGGTTTTTTGTAACACCCGGTTTTGCTTTTGGCGACAGTAGCCAGGAAGGAGTATGACTAAGCGTCGGCGTGCGGAATGAACCTTGGCGATGCGCCGAAACAGCGGCGCATCGCCCGCAGCATAGTCTCTGCTTCGGGCTTGCGTTTAAAGCGAAGACATTACCCTGCCAGACAATGGGCCGACTGGTGCTACACGTCAAGCTACCATTGCCGACAGTGCTGTCTTCTTCGACATCGATCTTGCTCTCTCAACTCCTTTGTCATCATCGCCTCGCTCAAAATCGGGGCGAAGACTGACGCCGGAGCGTTACGTCATTCCAATCATCCAATAGCCGGAGACTTCGCACCACCAGCGACGCAGGCGGAGCAGCAAGGCAGGCGCGACGGCTGGGATGAACGTGGAGGCAGCGCAACCCGCCGCCGGGACGATATCGATCGGCACACTCGCCATCAAGCCTATAGCCTTCGCAGCGCAAACGGGCCGGCAGCCAGTTGCTGGCGCAGAAACTCGATCGCCACGCGCACCTTTGCCGAAGCCGAAGAACGTGCGGTCGACACGGCCCATACGTCGGCCGGGCGCGAGTAATCGGGAAGGATGCGCACGAGCGCGCCCGACTCGATGCTCTCGGCGACATCCCACTCGGATGCCATGATGATGCCGTGTCCGTCGTGCGCCCATTCGCGCACGATGTCGCTCTGGTTCGACGCCATCGGCCCCGTCACCTTCACGAACTCCGCGCCGTTCGGCCCGTTCAGTTGCCACACGCCGAATGCCTGCTGACGATCGCGAAATGCCAGGCAGTCGTGCTGGACCAGGTCGGGCAGCGATTTGGGCGCTCCGTGCTTCTCGACATAGCTCGGCGAGGCACACAGTACGCGCGTACTCTCGGACACCTTGTGCGGAATGACGGCCGCTTCCTGGACTTCCCCCACGCGGATGTCGAGGTCGAAGTTCTCTCCGACGAGGTCCACGCGCCGATCGACGAGTTCGAGCCAGATTTCGAGTCCGGTATGGCGCTCGCGCAGCATCGAGAGAATCGGCGTGACATGCAGCCGTCCGAGCCGGAGGCTGGTGCTGATCCGCAAGGTGCCGCGCGGTTCGCGCTCGCCGCCGGCGAGCAGGTCGTTCATCTCGACCACTTCCTCGAGAATGCGACGCGCGCGGCTGTAGGCGATATCGCCGTCTTCCGTCACGGCGACGCGCCGCGTCGTGCGATGAAAGAGCTGTACGCCCCACATGGCTTCCAGTGCGGCGATGCGCTTGCTGACGTAGGGCGGCGAGGTGCCGAGTTCGGTCGCCGCCGCAATGAAGCTCCCACGCCGGGCGACCGCGCAAAGCACGCGCAGATCGCGAAGATAAAGTTCATTATTCATCTTCAGGTTATTTATGTGATATCAGATCGATAAATAATAACCGATCAAGTTCATAGTAATGTGTCGCCATACGATCCGGCGCGCATCGTGCGTGGCCGGCAACACAGGAGACACGTCATGGCCGCGGGCCACGCATTCCTTGCCATCTGGCACGACATCGAAACAGGCGAGACGCAGGCGTTCGAGCGCTGGCATACGCGCGAGCATATGCCGGAGCGCATCGGCATTCCGGGCTTTCTTGCCGCGCGCCGCTACGTCAACTGGTCGCTGCCGAAGCATGGCTGCTTCACGCTGTACGACGGCGCGCATATCGAAACCTTCCGCTCGCCGGGCTATCTCGCGCGCCTGAACGATCCGACCGAATGGTCGAAGCGCATGCATCCCGTCTTCCGCAATTTCATTCGCGGCGCCTGCGTGGTGACCGCGGGCATGGGCGATGGGGTGGGCGGCGCGTGCTCGACCTATCGCCTGACGCTCGACGCAAGCCGCCGTGACGACGTCATGCGCGTTTGCGCCGGCGCGCTGTACGACATCGCGGCCATCGACGGTGTGATTAGCGTGCGTCTCGGCTCGAACGTCGCCGACGTGACGAGCGTGCGCACGAAAGAGACCGAGCTGAAAGGCCCCAATCGGGAAGACGTATTCGATGCGGTCGTCATCGTGGAGGGTCTCGGTCTCGACGAACTCGGGGCGGCGCGCGAACGCGTGCTCGCTGCGTTGCGCACGGAAGGACTACTCGATATCGAAGCGGCCGATTACCGGCTTTCGCAATTGCTGTCGCACGCTCGCTGAACTTCGCATGCACACGCTTTTCTGAGCGCAGCTGGTGCTCAGGATTTCAAGCGGAAAAAAGGAGGAGACCCATGTCTAAAGCAACCCCTGCAAGTTTTCGCACTACCGACGATTCCCCGTTGCAGCGGGAAACGATGTCTGTTGTGATCCGCAAGATATCGCCCTTTGTCGGACTGCTGTTTTTCGTGGCGTTCCTGGATCGGGTGAACGTCAGCTTCGCCGCCATCACCATGAAGACCGATCTCGGACTCTCCGACGTCGCGTACGGCACGGGAGCGGGGCTTTTCTTCATCGGTTATTTCCTCGCGGAGATACCGAGCAACATGATGCTGGAGCGCTTCGGCGCGCGTCGCTGGCTGGCGCGCATCATGATCAGCTGGGGCCTGATTTCGGTGGCGATGGCCTTCGTGAATAGCGCCACGTCCTTCTACGTATTGCGCTTTCTTCTCGGGCTCGGCGAGGCGGGCTTCTATCCGGGGCTCATGCTGTACTTCACCTACTGGTTTCCGATGCGCTACCGCGCGCGCGTGGTCGGCTTTCTGATGTTCGCCATTCCGGTGGCGAGCTTCGTCGGCGCACCGCTTTCGACCGGCCTCATGACGCTTCTCGATGGCGCTCACGGCTTGCCGGGCTGGCGCTGGCTTTTCGTCCTCGAAGGATTGCCGGCCGTGATTCTCGGTATCGCGACGATGCGCTATCTCGCGGACAACCCGCTCAAGGCGCGTTGGCTGCGCAACGATCAACGCGCCTGGCTCATCGAGGTGCTGGACGGCGAGCGTGCGCTCGCCAAGGTGCACGCCAAGGGCGGCTGGCTCGCGGCGATTTCGAATCCGAAGGTGCTGTGCGTCGTGCTGATGCTCGCATTGAACGGCCTCGCCACGAATGGCGTGAACTTCTGGCTGCCGCAACTCGTGAAGAGCTTCGGGTTGTCCACCTTCCAGACCGGCCTTGTCGCATCGATTCCTTATGGCTTCGCCGGCATCGCAGTCGTGTTCTGGGGACTGCATTCCGACTTCAAGCGCGAGCGCGTCTGGCATTACGCGATCGCCGGATGGGTCGCGGCCGCGGGTCTCTTTATCGCGGGATACACGCTGAATCAGCCGGTGCTCAACATCGCGGCGCTGACGCTCGCCGTCATCGGCGTCAACGCGACGCAGCCCGCGTTCTGGACCATGACCGGCCTCGTGCTGGCGGGAACCAATGCGGTGGCGGTCGGTTTCGCCTTCGTCAATTCGCTCGGCAATCTGACGGGTTACGTGGGCCCGGTACTGGTCGGCTGGCTCAAGCAGAGCACGGGCAGCTTCGGCACCGCGCTGTTTGTTCTCGGCTGCACGACGGTGCTGATGGGCGCATTGCCGTTCACGCTGCGCCGCTACATCGTCGAGCAGGAGCACGGTAGCGGGACGGTGGCGCATGCCGTTTCCGACAAGGTGCGCGCGGGCGACCCTACCGGACGCGCGTGAGCGTTTCCAGAACGATAGCGAAGGAATAGAGAAGGACAGCGAAGGAGCGACTCCATGAAGGTACTGATTACGGGCGGCGGCGGCTTCCTCGGGGCGTGGATCGTGCGCGCGCTCATCGCGCGCGGCATCGACGTGCGCCTGATGGAATGGCGTGACGATCGAAGCATCGCGACCGCCGTGCTCGGGGCGTCGGCGGCAACGCTCGACTGGCGCGTGGGCGACGTGCGTCGCGCGGAAGACGTGCGCGCCGCGATGCGCGATTGCGATCACGTCATCCATCTGGCGGGACTGCTGACGCCCGCCTGCAAGAGCGATCCGCTGCTGGGCGCGGTGGTCAACGTCATCGGCACGCTGAATGTATTCGAGGCCGCGAGGCAGGCCGGTATTCGCAAGGTACTCTATTCGAGCAGCGGCGGCGTCTACGGACCCGATGATCCCGAGGTGCCTTTTCCGACCACGCACTATGGCGCGTTCAAACTCGCGAACGAGGGATCGGCGCGCGCATATTGGCTCGACCACGGCATCGCGAGCATCGGCTTTCGCCCGTTCGTCATTTACGGCCCCGGTCGCGAGACGGGACTCACGGCGGGCCCGACGCTCGCCTGCCGCGCGGTGGCGCGGGGCGAACCGTATGTCATTCCCTATACGGGACGCTCGGGCCTCGTGTTCGTCGGCGATGTCGCGGCGGCCTACGAGCGTGCGCTACTGCGCAGCTTCGATGGCGCTCACGTGGTTAATCAGCCGGGGCATAGCACCGACATGAGCGACGTGATCGACGAATTGCGTCGCATCGATCCCGCGGCGGACATTCGCGCGGAAGGTCCGCCGATGCCCAGTCTGTCGACGGCGATTGGCGCGACCGGCGAGGACGTGCTCGGCGCGCTGCCTCTGACGCCGGTTCGCGAGGGTCTGCGTCGGACAGTCGAACATTATCGCGTGGCGCTCGTCGCCTGACGATCCAGCTTATCCGGGAGAACATCACATGAAGTTATTGGGCGCGCATACCTTCGGCACTGTATGGACGCATGATGCGGCAGGCGCCATTGCTGCGTTTTCTGAGCTTGGCTTTCGCGATTTCCAGTTGATGGCGATGGCCCCGCATCTGGACCCGTGGACCTGGCAGGCCGCGTTGCCGCCGCTGCAGCGTGCGCTCGATGCGTGCGGCGCACGCGTGATCGCCGTCGATCTGCCGAGCAGCGACATCAATATCGCAAGCTCGACGCCCGCTGCCGTGGAGTTCGCGATGGCGACCTACGAACAGGCGATGTCGCTGGCGCATGCGGTGAACGCGAAGTGGCTCACGATCAACTCGGGCCGCAAGCATATGCTTCTGCCGCCGCCCGACGAGCGTCTTCTTCAGGTGTACTCGCAAGCGCTCGAACGGCTTGCGCATCGCGCGGGCGAGCTCGGCATGCGCATCCTGATCGAGAACATTCCCGGCTGCCTGCTGGATACGGCTGCGGCGCTTGCGCAGTTTCTCGACCGACACGACTTCGGCAATGTGGACGTGCTCTATGACGTCGCCAACGCGGCCGCGATAGGAGAAGACCCCGTGGACGGACTCGCGTTGCTCTCGCCGCGCGTCGCGGTCGTGCATCTTTCGGATGCGGGCAAGGGCAAATGGCAGCATGCGCCGATCGGTTCGGGCGACATCGACTTCGAGGCGATACGCCGGCAACTCGCGGATATGCAATTCGCGGGGGACGTGGTGCTGGAGATTATCAGCGCGCGCCCGATCGAGGACCTGCGCGCTTCTCTCGAGAGGCTGCGCGCGCAAGGCTGGTGATAACGCGCGCGGGGAGAGGCTGAGACCGGCAAGCACGGGCGGCAACCGCAAGGCTGGCCGCTTGGTCTTGCGCGATGCCGGGTCAGGCTCCGGGGGCTGTAAGTGCCGCCGGTGCCGTATGCATCGCGTTATCGGATGGCGCGCGCGGTGCTCAGCTTTGCGGCCCGGACGGCTGGTTTGCCGGCGTGCCGCGGTCGGTACGCTGCTCGATCGCGCGGATGACCGCGATCATGTCCTGTTGCCCGTGGCCGAGTGCTTCGGTTTCGCCATAAAGCGCGTGGCAGAGGTCGAGCAGCGGCGACGCAATACTCGCGTCTCTCGCGGCCTCGGCCACGAGGCGACTGTTCTTCAGCACGTCAGTGATGGCGGCCTGCACCGAAAAGTTCTGCGTGGCCAGCTTGTCCAGCTTCACGCGCGATACGTCGCTGGCCATCGGTCCGGCATTGAGCACATTGGCGAACTGCGCGAGATCGATGCCGTGGCGCTCGGCGAAGTGTGTGGCCTCGGTCAAACCCGTGACCATGGTGATGAGAAACAGATTGACGGCGAGTTTCATCGTCAGGGCCGACGGCACCGCACCGCACACGAAGCTGTCGCGACACAGCGGCTTGACGAGCGCACGCACTGCTTCGACATCGGCGGCGGCGCCTGCGAGCATGACGACGAGCTGGCCCGCTTCGGCGGGCTTGCGCGAGCCCGAAACGGGCGCCTCGACGTAACGGCCGCCCGCCGCCTCGATCTCGGCCGCCAGCGCCTGGGAATATCCGGCCGACGTGGTCCCCATGTTGACGATCGTATGGCCGCCGACGCGCGCGCCGAATGCCGGCGTGCCGCGGCCAAGAACGGCATCGATCGCGGGATCGTTGGCGAGCATGAGGATCACGGTCCGGCACTGCGCGAAGACCTCGCCGGCTTCCTTGACGACTTGCGCACCGGCGTCGCGCAACGTGCCGTAGTGTCCCTGGGAGCGGCTCCAGGCGACGAGCGGCGTGCCGGCCCGCACGAGGTTGAGCGCCATCGGCGTGCCCATGACGCCGAGACCAATGAATCCGACTGCTGTTTGCATAGGACCGCTCCAGGGTGAGGGAGATAACGGGAAGATGCGTGCGCGTCAATACGGCGGCATTTCCAATGCGTGCCCCGCATTGTGAGGCGTATCGGCATTTGCGTCAGCGATTCGCACAACGGCAGGGGCAAGCCGATCAGACCATCACGGCCGCATCGCGCCTCGAGCAGCGGGCAGTGGGCGCAGCGGCGTTACTCGTCGTCCGTTTGCTGCTGCGCGGAGCGCAGCCTGCGCATTTCCGTGTCGTCGAGATGTTCGAGCATTGCGCGGTGCGCGCCGGGCCCGTCACCCGCGAGAATGGCGTCGAGAATCGCCTTGTGAAGCGGCAATGAGATCGCGTGGTTTTCTTCCGCGCGCGAATTGGTCAGATGCAGCGATGCCAGCATCGTCGCGCGGATCGCATGGGCCAGCGGCAACAGGAAGCGGTTGTGCGCGGCGAGCAGGATGGCCGTGTGGAACTCCAGATCGGCTTTGATGAAGCCTTCGGTGTCGTCGGTGTGCGCGCCCGTGGCCATCGCTTCATACGCCGACGCGAGCCGCGTCTTGTCTTCCGGTCCGGAGCGGGTCGCCGCCAGGGCCGCCGCGGACGGCTCGACGAGCCGGCGCATTTCGATCAGATCCACCAGCACTGGTGCGTTTGCGCTGAGCTGGCTGTGCCAGCCGAGCACGGCCGGGTCGAGCTGATGCCAGTTCGGCGGTGCTGTCACCAGCGTGCCGCGTTTCTGGCGCGACTCGATCAGCCCTTTGGCGGCCAGAACCTGCAGCGCTTCGCGCAGCACCGTCCGGCTCACGCCGTACTGCGCCAGCAGGTTCTCTTCTGCCGGCAGCGGACTGTCAGGCTCCAGCTTCCCGGAGACGATTTCGCGCCCAAGCGCATCCACTACCTGTTCGGTGCGCGTTTTGGGCAAGGGACCTTTCAACATCATGGCCTGGGGTTTTCCCGCTTAAAAGGTGAGTGAATTATATAATAATATTTAATACATCGATCTAGGCTTGCCGTACCGAGGCGATGCCAGTCAATCAATTCGCCAAGGAGCCCAGATGAAAATCAGCGCCGTTCGCACCCATGTTCTCGAAGCATCATTATCCCAGCCGTTCGCTTATTCGCGCGCCTGGTACGCCGGCCGCACCGCGATGCTGGTCGAAATCGAAACGGATACCGGGCTGACCGGCTGGGGGGAATGTTATGGACCGGCACGCATGACGTCGGCCGTCGTGCAGGCCATGTCGCGCTGGCTGCTGAACCAGAATCCGCTGCACACGGACCGGTTGTGGCAGCAGATTTACGCCGATTTGCGCGATCACGGCCAGAAGGGGCTCGTGGTCGAAGCGCTCAGCGGCATCGACATTGCGCTGTGGGACATCAAGGGGAAGCACTTCGGCGTGCCGGTCTACGACTTGCTCGGCGGCCCGTTGCGCAATTCGGTGCGGGCGTATGCCACGGGGCTGTATCGGCGCGAAGGCGGCAACCCGCTGGAGTATCTCGCCGAAGAGGCGGCCGGCTATGTCCGCGAGGGATTTCATGCCGTCAAGCTGAAGGTCGGCTTCGGTATCCGTGACGACGTCCTCGCCGCGCACGCCGTGCGCGAGGCCATCGGGCCGGAAGTCGGCCTGATGATCGACGCGAATCATGCGTACGACGCGGTCGCGGCGATCCAGTTGGGCCGCAAGCTCGAACATCTGGATATCGGCTGGTTCGAGGAACCGGTGCCCCCGGAAGACCTCGACGCCTATCGCGAGGTGAAGCGCGCGCTGCCGATTCCGATTGCCGGCGGCGAGTGCGAATTCACCCGCCTCGGTTTTCGCGACGTGTTCGCCTCGCACGCGCTCGATATCGTGCAGCCGGACACGTGTGCCGCGGGCGGTATCAGCGAATGCAAGAAGATCGCCGACATGGCGGCAACCTTCGGCATTCGCTACAACCCGCACGTCTGGGGTACGGGCATCGGCATCGCCGCCTCGCTGCAACTGATGGCGACGCTGCCGACGCATACGCCGACCTCGCTGCAGCCGGTCGAGCCGATTCTCGAACTGGACCAGACCGAGCATCCGATCCGCCAGGCGATTCTCAAGACGCCGCTCGTGCACTCGGGCGGCGGCATGGCTATTCCGGACGGTCCGGGCCTTGGCATCGAGATCGACCGCGACGCGCTCGAAGCATTTCGGGTTCGCTGATTCATTTCCAATCCGCCATTTCCCAGGCATTCCGATGACCTGGCGACCGCTCGCGCCTGCGGTCGGGCAACGCGCACCGGCGCATCAGGCGCTACAACAAGGGAAGGAGAAGCAGCATGCAAACACAGCGACTGGAGCCGTCAGGCGGGAGCGCGGCGGTGCCGGCACCGTGGTGGTCGATTGGCGGCACCTTGATGATCGGGTTGTTCGTCGCTTACCTCGACCGCTCGAATCTGTCGGTCGGCCTGCCGGGCGTGGCGCGGGATCTCGGTTTCGATGGCCCGCAGTTCGCGAAGGTATCCAGTTGGGCGCTGACGGCCTTTCTGATCGGCTATACGATTGCGAACATTCTCGGCGGCCTGTTGACGCGCCGGCGCGATCCGAAGTGGATCATGATCGCCTGCGTGGCGATCTGGTCGGTTGCGACGCTCGTCGTAGGCACGACGGGCTCGATCGCCACGCTGCTCGTTTGCCGCGTCGTGCTGGGCGTGACCGAAGGCATTTACTGGCCGCAGCAATCGCGCTTCGCCAAAGCGTGGTTTAGCCCGGAGCAGCGGACGACCGCCAATAGCCTGATCCAGTATTACGGTCAGTTTCTGGCGCTCGGTCTTGGCTTCATGATCCTGACGCCGTTCTACGATCTGCTGGGCTGGCGCGCGCTGTTTCATATCACGGGTCTGCTTGGACTCCTGATTATCGTGCCGTTGTATCTGTGGCGTTTGCCGCGCAAGGACGCCGCGCCGTTCCCCGAACCCGCGGTTTCGACCGGGAAGAAAGAGCGGTTGACGCTCGCCTCGCTGGGCGGCCCCGCGTTCCTGCTTCTGTTGTTCAGCTACCTGACGCAAGGGGCGCTGTTCTGGGGCATCACGCTGTGGATTCCGCTCGCGGTCAAGACGCTCGGCTTTACCGGCTTCGAACAGGCATTCGCGAGTTCCATCCCTTATCTGTTCGCCGTCGTGCTGGCGATTCCGCTTTCACGCCTGAGCGACAGGACGAAGCGGCGCACCCTGATCGCCGGACTCGGGTTGCTCATTCCTGGCCTGCTCGTCGTGACTCTCCCGTTCGTGGGCGGCGCGATGGCCAAGATGATCCTGATTACGCTTTCGCTGGGGTTTTATGCGAGCGCGTTCTCGCCGAACATCTGGTCGATCGTGCAAAGCACCGTGCACCCGGACGCCGTGGGTCCGGCCGCGGGCATCATCAACGGTATCGGCGCCGGCGGTGGCGGCACCATGGCCGGCTTCGTGGTGGGCATGCTGTATCAGTCGACGGGTTCGTATATTCCCGGCTTCGCGACGTTGGGCGCGTTTGTCGTGCTAGGCGGTATCTCGCTGCTGCTGTTTGGCCGGGTGACCAGGCAGGGGTGAATCTGGTCTTCGCGCGATGGCGTTGCGGTGGCGTTATATCGCGCTGATGTGCGGACGTGTATGCATGCACCATGCGGACGCTCCGCGCCGCCGCCTTCCGGTCGAGGCGCGCGGCGAAACAGATCGGTCGGGTTCAGGCCAGGTTGAGCATCGTGCCACGGCAATCCTTGGTGTTGCAGTGGCATGCGTAATCGTTGCGCGCCTCGTCGGCTTCTTCGGGCGGTACTTCGAGCGAGTAATCGATAAACAGCTCCTCGCCTGGCGCAATGTCGCGGATCGCGTCAATGTAGACGCGACCGTCTTCTTCGGCGGCTTCACAGTTTGCCATGCACGCGTGATTGAGCCACCGCGAGCCATTCCCGCCGCGGCCGCCGTCGATCACGCGTCCGTCGGACAGGCCGAACAGGAACGTGTGCCCGCTCTCCTCGCGTTTCGCGTAGTGGCGGGCGGCTTCCCGCCACGAGGTCACCAGACCTTTGTACTCGAAGATGCGCTCGCCCGTGGAAATCGCCCGAAGCGCAAAAACGCCCTTTCCATGAACAGAGGATTGCCGTACGGAGACACGCTTCATACCGGGCCACGCGAGGAGGAGAGAGGCTCCGAGTATAGCCGGAGGATAAGTCATTGGGCGGCATTTGAATCGTGCGAAACATGAGCATCGTCATGCGGTGTCCGGATTCGTCCATTCCGCCGATGTCCACTATTTTGGATATTTAAGCATTGCCGTGGACGTACTCGTACTTTCGCCTTGACGATGCGACCGGCACCCTGACTTTGGACATTCCTTCGTGTCTTCCGTATCCGTTGGGCGCGCAATCGTAACGCGCACGACAGACAACGCCGCGTCTCTGCCTTTCGCGGACCTCGACGCAACGATTGCGCGCGACGTGACGGCGTGACGCCGCGCGCGGGTGTTGCCTGGGCCCGTCAGGCGGTTTGGCGCTTCAGGAAGCTTTCGACGACGGTGGCGAAGTAGGACGGACATTGCTGCATCGGGTAATGGCCGCTGTCAGGAATAACGTGCAGCTCCGCGTTCGGATGCCATGCGAGAAAGGTGCGCTGCATGGCCAGCGCATCGAGCCCCGGATCTTTGTCGCCAATCATGACCAGGAAAGGGGTTTCGAGTCCCCGTACGTCGTCGACGAAATTTGCCGTGACCAGCATGTCGAGGTATTTCCTCCGGCAGGCTGGCGCTACGGTGTCGCGGTTATATTGCACCTTGCTATCGACCCACTCGTCGGAAAGCCCGCCGGAGACGAACTTGAATAACCGCCGAAGGGCGTTGTCGTCCTCTACGGTGCTGGCAAAGAAAGTCAGGGCTTCCGGACTCAACCGGTTTCCGGCAGCGGAAACCGGACACACGGCGATTGCGCTGATGACGCGAGAAGGCGCGTCTGCCGCGAGGCGCTGCGTAATCATCCCGGTCATCGAGTGACCGATTACGTGGAAGTGCGGCCAACCGAGCCGATCGGCGAGCATGAGGCAATCGGTGGCAATTTCCTCCAGGGTGAATTCACCCGTCAATGCGATGGATTGCCCGTAGCCGCGCAAATCGGCGAAAACGTAGGTGAACGCATGACCATCGAGCCAGGGTATGACTGCATCGTAGCTGGCGTGGTCCCCGAGCCAGTCATGCATGACCAGTACATGAATCGGGCCCTGGCCGTACTGTACATAGCCGAGGTCGGCGTCCGAGCCCGGACGGATTTCAAGGGGTACTTTCATTTCAGGGTTCCATTCAGATGGCGGAACCAAAACGAAACGCCCTCCCGGCGAACCGGGAGGGCGTTTTGAAAGTGAAGCCATGCTATCAATCGCTCGAACGAGAGTCAATAGGCGGGCATGCGTTTCCGTACGACAGCAGTGGCTGGAATTTTGAAGCAGTGGGGTCGACAATCAGAACCGGTGCGTAATCCCTATGCGTAGCGCAAGCTGGTGGTTGCTTGCCGATGGCGTTTGCCCGGTCAGATAAGCAACCGCCGGCTGACCGAGCGAGTCGGTTCCACTCGCATGCTGATAAACGACGATGAAATACACGTCGGTACGCTTGGACAGGAAATAGTCGGACCCTGCTTGCAGCTGGTGATACAAGGCTCCGCTCCGGTTTTCGGCGCCGCTTGCATTCGTATAGATATAGGCGACGCCGGCGAGCCATGCAGGCGTTAGCTGATATCTGCCGTTCACTTCGACGTTGTTAAACCGCGCATTGCCTGTGTAACCAAGCGGATTCGGCCCGCTCGTGGAGCCGAGTCCGCGAAACTGCACGTTTGAGTAAGTCAGTCCCAGCGTTGCGCTACCGATCTGATACGAACCCGCTGCACTGATGATCTGCAACGTGGAGGCCGATGCATAACCGGCATAGATGGGATTGGACTCCGGCGTCGTTGCCGACCCCAGCGAGCCAAGATTGTTGCTCGCGGCAGTCGTACCGTTATTGGGATTGCTGCCGTAGAACCCCAGGTTTGGATTGCGAGCGTTCAGGTAGGCCATCCCAAGTCCGAATGGACCGTGCGTATACCCGCCGCCCAACGACCACACCTGGTTACGGGAAACACTGCCGGGCACCCCGCCGAAACTGTATAAACCGCCGAACCGTAGCCCGGAATAATCGTTGCTGGCGAACTTCACGGCATTGTTGATGCGTCGGGTGTTCAATGCGTTGTCGACGTCGCCGGCGTGGGCACCCATGTATCCCGCCCATTGCGCTCCAGACTGGAATAACTGGGTATAGTCGACCACGGAGTCATATTGACGTCCCAGTGTCAGGGTGCCGTATGAGCTTTGCAATCCGACGAATGCCTGGCGTCCGAACTCCGCGCCACCTTGCGCCAAGGCGCCGTTTCCAATGCTGAAGCCGTTTTCGAGTACGAATACCGCCTTAAGTCCACCTCCCAGATCCTCGACACCCCTGATTCCCCATCGGCTACCGCGAATACCGCCCGTCGCGCCATCCTGGAACGAGTATTGGTGATTGCCTTGCGGACCGCTGGCGGGCCGTGCGGTTTGCACGTTACTCGTGAAATTGATGCCGGCGTCGATCAGTCCGTAGAGCGTGACACTGCTCTGCGCAAAGGCTTGCGCGCTATATCCGATCGTCGCTAACGCAACGACTGCGGGTAGTTTTTGAATCTTCATTCGCGTCTCCTTGAGTTGTCGTCTTTCTGGAATTGAATAATCTTATTCAAATATCTATAAATTAGACATACTAATTATCTGGAAGAAATTTTTAGCGAAACGGTTTCGGCGGTTGACGTTAAGCCATGTCGAAACATCGTCGACATGACTGGGCATCGACTCGCCGGGCGGAGAGCGTCCTGCGTCACGTTGCACGCCTTGCCGCCCAGGCGGCATCAGCGTATCCGCGCATTTGCCACATGGCGTCGGCGCCCGAACGGCCATTCGCCGCGACGCCAGCCCACCGCTGAGAGCGCGGCGCCGCTGATCAGCGCCGCCATCAGCACGTAATAGCTCGGTGCCAGCGTGTCGCCCGTGACGCCGATGACCCAGGTCACGAAGAAGGGGGAGAAGCCGCCGAATAACGTGACCCCGAGGCTGTAGGAAAACGACAGGCCGGTCGAGCGCGTTTCGACTGGAAAGATTTCCGATACCAATGCCGGCATGGGTCCGGAATAACCCGCCTTGTACAGTCCGGCGATCACTTCCAGCCCGAGCAGCCAAGCCATGGTCGGGTGGTATTTGAGCCAGAGAAACATCGGATAGACCGAGACGGCCATTGCCATCGCGGTAGTCAGCATGACGCGTATGGGGCCGACGCGATCCGACAGCGCTCCCATGACGGGCGACAGCGCGAACTGGAGGAAGCCGTTGAGCGCCACGATGCCGAGCGATTGCGCGGCCGGCAGGTGCAACTGCCTGACGGCATAGAGCGGCATGTACAGTTGCAGCACATAGGTCATCACCGTGGAGAGCGCCACGATGCCGGTAGCGATCAGCAGCTTGCCCGTCTGTCCGCTGCCGGCGGTGCGCGACCGCGGTGTCGTGCGTGCGTGGACGGCGAGAAATTCCGGCGATTCTTCCAGCCGACGGCGGATGTAGTAACCGACCGGTCCGATCAGCAGACCCAGTGCGAAGGGTACCCGCCAGCCCCACGATTGCAACTGCTCCGCGCTCAGTGCGGCGGTCAGCGCACTGCCGATGGAGGCGGCAAGGATGGTGGACATGCCCTGGCTGGAGAACATCCAGCTGGCGGCATAGCCGCGCTTGTCCGGATTGTGTTCCACCATGAAGGCGGTGGCGCTGCCGTATTCCCCGCCGACCGCGAAGCCCTGGAGCAGGCGCGCGCACAGGATGCCGAGCGGCGCGAACAGGCCGATCCGGCTGTAGCCGGGCATCAGCGTGATCACCAGCGTGCCGGCGGTCATCATGAAGATCGATAGCGTGAGCGCCGCCTTGCGGCCGCGACGGTCCGCGTACAGACCCAGCACCACGGCGCCGACCGGCCGCGTGACGAAGGAGACGCTGAAGGTGCCGATCGACAGCAGCAGTGACACCCACTCGTCGTGCACCGGAAAGAACACTTTCGCGATGACGCTGGCGAAGTAGCCATAGACCAGAAAGTCGTACCACTCCAGCGCATTGCCGATCGTCGCCGAGACGACGATGCTTCTCAGACGCGCACGACTGGTTGCGGCAGAGGCTCCGCCGTTGTTTGATTGCATGTCCTTTACCCTTGCACGAGTTGACGTATCGAACAGCGTAAATTAGTATCCATGTATGTATTGTTGTTTGGATACATTATTGTGTCGATTACATCCAATAGCAACCGAGGGTTTTCCCATGGCAACCGTCGAGCTTCCGTCCGCTGCTGCCGTACGCGGGATCGATAGTTATCGCCCGCCCGTGACGGGCCGGCGTCATGCAGTAGTGGCCGGCCACTATGGTGCCGCGCACGCGGCGATGCGCGTGCTGGAAGGCGGTGGCAACGCGGTCGATGCCGGCGTCGCGGCCGGCATTGCATTGAGTGTGTTGCAGAGCGATCTGGTCAGCATGGCCGGGGTTGCACCGATCCTGATCTATCTGGCCGCGCGGCGCGAGGTGGTGTCGATCGCGGGCCTGGGCGGCTGGCCACGGGCGGCGTCGGCAGAGTATTTGCGGCGCGAGCATGGCGGGCGCATCCCCCCGGGGGTGCTGCGGACGGTGGTGCCGGCCGCGCCCGCGGCGTGGATCACCGCGTTGCGGCACTACGGCACGCTGTCGTTCGGCGACGTGGCGCAGGCCGCCATCGGTTTCGCGCGCGATGGTTTCGCCATGCATGCGCTGATGGCCGAAACCATCCGCGAGCACGAGGACGGCTACCGCCGCTGGGAGGCCAATGCGCGCATCTATCTTCCAGGCGGTCGTCCGCCGGCGGTGGGCGAGCTGTTCGTGCAGGCCGATCTTGCGCGCACGCTGCAGTTCATGGTCGACGAGGAGCGGCGGGCGGCCGGCCGTGGCCGTCTGCATGGTCTCGCCGCCGCGCACGACGCGTTCTATCGTGGCGACATCGCCGCGGCCATGCTGAGCTATCACCGCGAGCATGGCGGCTGGCTGGCGGCGGAAGATCTGGCGTCGTTCGACGCGGAAGTGGAGCGGCCCGTCATGGTCCGCTACAAGGGATACGAGCTCTATAGCTGCCCGCCATGGTGCCAGGGGCCGATCCTGGGACAGACGCTCAAGGTGCTCGAAGGCGTGGATCTCGCCGCGCTGGGACACAACAGCCCGGCCTACGTGCACACCGTGGTCGAGGCGCTCAAGCTGACGTTCGCCGATCGCGAGCGATACTTCGGCGATCCGCGCTATGTCGACGTGCCGCTGCAGCGGCTGCTGTCGGACGACTACACCAGCCGCCTGCGCGCGCGTATCCGCGCCGATCGGGTGTTCGACGGCATGCCGGCGGCGCAGCCGCTGGAGAGCGGCGTCGACGTGTCCGCGCTGGACACCTCGTACGTGTGCGTGGCGGATCGGCACGGCAATCTGTTTTCAGCCACACCGAGCGACGCGACCTGCGAGAGCCCGATCATTCCCGGCACCGGCATGATGCCGTCCAGCCGCGGCGCGCAGTCGTGGACCGATCCGGGGCATCCCTCGGTGCTGGCGCCCGGCAAGCGGCCCCGGCTCACACCGAGCCCGATGATCGCGTTCGGCCCTGCGCATCCCGACGACGTACACGGCGAGCGTGGCCGCCGCGCGCTGCCGTTCGGTTCGCCGGGCGGCGACGTGCAGATCCAGGCCATGCTGCAGGCTTTCCTGAACGTCGTCGATTTCGGCATGGACCCGCAGCAGGCGGTGGAAGCGCCGCGCTTTGCCACTTACGGCTTCCCCCTCACGACCGATCCGCACGCGTATACGCCGCGCAAGATCAAGCTCGAGGCACGGCTGCCGCCGCAAACCGGCGACGCGCTGGCTCAACTCGGGCACGGGGTGGACTGGTGGCCGCAGTTCGGCTGGAAGGCCGGCGGCGCCTGCATGATCGTCAGCGATCCCGAGCGGGGGGTGTTGACCGCCGGTGCCGATCCGCGGCGGCCGAGCTATGCGCTGGCGTGGTAGGCATGCACCGAACGCGATGAGCGCCGTCGTGCCGTGCGGCCATGACGGTCGTTACCGCCTGCCGCAGCCGCTATGGCTGCTGTAGATAAATACGCGCGAGGCCAGCGGTGATGGCGTCGACGATCTGGTCGGTGCGGTGCGTAATATGAGTGCGCAGCAGCGCCACGCACGCATCGGCGTCGCGTTTGCGCAGTGCCGCAAGGATCTTGCGATGCTCGGCCTGGGTGTGGTCGCGGCCGATCTTCTCCATATTGATCCAGCGGATGAAGCGTATCCGGTGATTGAGATTGATCAGGATGCGCATCAACTCGGCATTGCCGCTCGCCCGCGCGATGCGCTCGTGGAACGCTTCGTCCAGTTCGACCAGATGCGATGCCGACGTGTCGGCCGGCACGCCGGCACTGGATTTGAGAAACGCGTCGATCTCGTCGAGCGCTTCGTCCGACGCGCGCTCGGCGGCCAGCCGCGCGCATTCGGCCTCGATCGCACAGCGTGCTTCATACAGATCCAGCGTTTCCTTGACGTCCAGTTGCCGACGGCTGTAGCCGCGGCCCGATTCGACCAGAAAACCTTCCTGGGCCAGCCGGTAGAGCGCTTCGCGCACAGGCGTGCGGCTCACGCCCAGACGTTCCGCCAGATCGACTTCGTTGAGCCGTTCGCCGGGCTTCAACTCGTACTGGATGGCCATGTCCCGCAGACGGCAGAAAACGTCCTCGGCAATATTGACCCGGACCGGTGGCGTTTCCCGAGGGGCGGCTGTTCGCGGCATGACGTGAGGTGCCCGCAGGCATTATCCAAAGCTGTATACATTAATGAGCCGCGGGCGTCCGGTCAACTTGCTGGCCGCTTCAGAACCGGCGTGGCGCGAGGCCGAGCTGGAACCAGCTGACGAGGCTGTAGATGTCGAACACCGGCAAACCGGTCGCGCATCGTACCGCGTTCGCGTACGGGCACATATTGGTGCACTCCAGTACGATGGCGCCCACGTCCGGATGGTTGCGCGTCAGCGTGATGGCGGCCGTCACGACGTCGCGCTCGGCCAGGTCGCGATCGAGCGTCAGTTCGTTGCCGAGGATGACGCGCGAAAACTCGGCGCCCTCGTCGGTGCCGGCGATCGGCGTATCGGGTGGCACGCCGGCCGCGCTCAGATGGCGCTGCGTGAGGGTCGCCGACGAGATCGTCACGATGCCCACCCGTTTGCCCGGCGCCAGCGTGCGGCCGACCTGGGCGACCTGCAACAGCGAGGAAGTCAATACCGGGACCGGTACGGCTTGCTGGAGCTCGCGCTGGAAAAGCGCGAGGAAGCCGCAGTTGGTGGTGATGCCTTCGGCGCCGAGATCCACCAGTTCGCGCGCGGCGTCGATAAAGCGTTCCAGCGTGCCGCTCGCCTCGCGCAGCACGACGAGGTCGGGCGAGGCACCCTTGACCACCTTGTAGAGCACCGGGAACGGCCAGGTCGTGGCATTGCCCATGTCGCCCGGAATGCGCGGGAAGCGTGCATCCAGCATCAGGATGCCGAGCGGTGCGCCATAGACGGATTTGCCGCCATGGTAGAACCGCTCGGCCGTGCTGGCGGAAGAAACAGCGTGTCTGTCTGAGGACATGGGGTGACTCCGTGTCGGTAAGAGGCGGTGCTTCAGCGGAAGCGGTCGATCGAGTAGGGGGCGAGGTCGATGGCGGCCGGCCGGCCGGCGATCAGACTCGCGACGAGCCGGCCTGTGACCGGCGCGGCCGTGAGGCCGACGTGACCGTGGCCGAACGCATAGACGGCATTGGCGTGGCGGCGGGAGCGGCCGATCACCGGCAGCGAATCCGGCGTACTGGGGCGAAAGCCCAGCCAGCGTGCCATATGCGCGCTGCCGTCGCGTTCGGCGCCGGGTGTCAGCCGTGGGTACATGCGGCCAAGCAGCCGGGCCAGCAGATCGGCGCGGCGCCAGTCCGGCGCGGCGCGCAAACCGGCCAGCTCGACCGTGCCGGCACAGCGGACCCGGCCGTGCATGGGCGTCACCACCACCTTGCCTTCGCCCCACATGACCGGCAGGCGCGGACCGGCCTCGGTCTCCGGCGTTTCGACGTGATAGCCGCGTTCGGTGTCGAGTAGCACGCGGTCTCCCAGCGTTCGCGCAAGCGGACCCGACCAGGCACCCAACGCGATCACCACCGCTTGCACGGGCAGCGTCTCGCCGGTCAGCACGACTTCCGTGACCGCGGAGCCATTGCTACGTAGTCCGGAGATTTCCGCGCGGCGAAACTCCACGCCGCGTGTCGCCAGCCAGTCGGCGATGCGGGTCAGGAACTCGCCCGGATCGGTCAGGTGCGCATTGCCGGGCATCAGATAGCCGCGCGTGAAGACCGGTGCGAGGTCGGGCTCCAGGTCGCGCAGCGCGGCGGTATCGAGCGTCTCGACGGCGATGCCGTGATCGGTTCGCAGGCGTATCGCGCGCTGGTCGGCCGCGTGGCCTTCCGCGGTCGAGTAGACCACCAGGTTGCCGCGATCGTGCAGCAGGTCCCGCGCGCCGGCTTGCGCTGCCAGCGCCTGCCAGGCTTCGACGTTGCCGGCCAGCAGGCGTTGCAAGGCGGCGGCCGAGGCCTCGACGGTCGCGGCATTGCCCGCCCGCACGAAGCTCGTCAGCCACGGCAGCATGCGCGGCAGCCAGGCGGCGCGCAGCACCAGCGGACCATCCGGCTGCAGCAGCCAGCCGGGCACTTTCCGCACCACGCCCGGCATGGCGACCGGAATGATCGACGACGGGTTGATACAGCCTGCGTTGCCCAGCGAGGCGCCGCCCTGTGCCGGCGCCGCACGGTCGATCACGACCACCTCGTAGCCGGCTTCGTGCAGCGCGGCGGCGGCGCATAGGCCGACCGCGCCGGCGCCGAGCACGGCGATTGGCCGGTTGTCTGTCCTGATTGCGTTGTTCATGTTCCGGTGGCCCGTGCGTCGCTCAGCCCATCCACTGGCTGACCGGCGCGGCGGTTTCCTGGAGCGGCTGCGTGATGATGTCGACCAGCGCCGGTCCGCCATGTGCGATGGCGGCGCGCAGCACGGCATCGAGCTGTCCGGGGTCCTCGACTTTCCATGAGGCGACGCCATAGGCGGCGGCTACGCGCGCATGGTCGGTGCGGTCGAAGTCCACGGAGAAATAGCGCTCCTCGTAGCCGGCTTTCTGGCTGGCCTTGATCCAGCCGTAGACGGAATTGGAGAACACGATCATCAGCAACGGTACCTTGTGGCGCACCACGGTTTCCAGTTCGCCGACAGTAAAGCCGAAACTGCCGTCGCCCATGACCGAGACGACCTTGCAGCCCGGGCGCCCGATCGACGCACCGACGCCGGCCGCCATCGAGAAGCCGAGCGCGCCGTGCGCGCGATTGGTGATGAAGTGCCGGCCGGAGTGCGCGGCCGAGAAATAGGCGGAGAAGTAAGGGCAGGGGGTGCCGGGGTCGGCCACCACGATGGCGTCGTCGGGCAGCAGGCGGTTCAGTGCGTCGACCACGCGCTCGGGCTTGATCGGCGTGTCGTTCGACGCGGCCAGCTGCAGGAAGGCTTCCGACTTCGCGTGCCGCGCCGCCCGCGCGAGCGCATGACCGTCGCTGGTGTCGCCGCGCCGTTGCGGCAGACGGTCCCGTACTTCCTCGTTGAGGATTTGCAGCGCCAGCAGAGCGTCGCCCACCATGCCGACCTCGGTGCGGTAGTTGGTGCCGACCACCATCGGGTCCGAATCGATATGCAGGATGGGCACCGACGCATTGGGCACCTTCCAGTGTTCGGTGGAAGTCGAGCCGGCACGGCAGCCGATGATGAGCACGACATCCGCGGCGGCCAGCACCTCGCGGGTGGCGAGCACGCCGCCGTTCGAACCGACGACGCCGACGTTCAGCGGGTGGGTGTCGGCGAGGCTTCCCTGGCCGCTTACCGTGGTGCAGACCGGCGCATTGAGCGCTTCCGCCAGTTTTTGCAGCTCGGCGCAAGCACCGGCGATGACCACGCCGCCGCCGCAGAGTATCACCGGGGTGCGGGCTGACAGCAGATGTTCGGCGGCGCGTACCAGGTCGTCGCGTGCCGGGGCGGTGCGCATGGCCGGAAAGCGGTCGTGACCCGGCTGGGCCCACAGGTCCGGGTAATCCATTTCGTGTTTCTGTACGTCGTACGGCAGGCATAGATGAGCCGCGCCCGGCCGGCCGGTGGTGGCTGCGCGGAAAGCGCCGCGCACCGCGCCGGGAATCTGGTCGACGCGGTCGATGGTGGTGTTCCATTTGGTGAGCGGACGGTATAGCGCTTTCTGGTCGAGCTCGGTCAGCGGATAGCGGCCGCGCGAGCCGACCGAGACGTCGGACGTGATGCCGATGACGGCAATCGACGACTCGTTGGCTTCCACGAGTCCCGGCAGCAGATACGTGGCGCCGCCGCCGCTCGGGCCTTCGCATATGCCCACCTTGCCGGTGACGCGGGCGTAGCCGTCCGCCATGTAGGCGGCGCTACGCTCGTCGCGGGTCAGAATGTGCTGCATGCCGTGATCGAGGCGGTGAAGCGCGTCGTAGAACGGCAGGCTGGTGTCGCCGCACAGTCCGAATATATGTTTGACGCCATTGAGTTGCAGCATGCGCACCATGGCTTCGGCGCCGGACAATTTACTCATGAACACTCCTCTGGACAGGTAGGCTCCGGAGCGTCCCCCGGCGTTTGGTATTCAATACTATATCCAAATTTGGATACATACAAGGATAAGGCGTATCCCTTAGATGTTCGGTTCGCTTGGGTGGGGATGCGGAAACTGCGGGGGCGTGCCGGACTGACGAAGGCGGGCAAAGGCGCTTCGAATTTGACGGGCAAAAGAGATAACTCTGGAATCCGAAGCGTTGGGTCCTGGTAGTCTGCGCGGGAGTCGCCCGTCGCGGGCGCCATGAAGGAAGAGATCAGACGCCTCCGGCAGCAAGGGGGCAGCGCGCGGACTCAAGCGACGAAATTGTCTGCATGACGGGATCGCGTCGATTGAATCGGCGATCCAGCAGGCGACAGCCGCGCTATCGGAGTTGATGTTCGGTTCCGGGAAAACCGGTGCCGTGATGGGCGGGCAGGCTTGAATGATGTGCCGGTCAAGCCGGGCGGGAGACAGCGCGAAGAGCGGTGCCCAACAATGTCTTGATCGCCCGTGGTGAATGGTAGAGAAGGCGTTGCCCGGGACTCGGTTGGTTGTGCGATTCCGCGTGTTGGCGAACGAAGCGATCCGCCTCGCTCTCCAGCCGGCGCGCAATCACGACTCACGACCGATCAAGCCGCAATAAACCGGTGCGATTCAATTTGCCTCAAGACTGCTGATCGTTTTCTTCAGCAACATCATGAGCGTCTCGGTCTCCTCAGGCGTCAGATGAGACGTCCCCCTTTGGTAATGCTTCCATGCAAGTTGCCAAAGGTTCTGATAAAGATCCTCACCGCTTGCGGTGAGCGACAGGCTCAGGTATCGGCTGTCCGATTCCCGCGCGGCGCGCTCGATCAAGCCGCGCTCGTGCAATTGATCGACGACCCGGCTCAGCGTCGGCTGGTCGATCGCGGTTTTCGCCACGATTTCCCGCAGCGCCAATCCCGGCTCGCCGTGCAGCACGGCCAGCGCGCGCCATTGCATGACCGAAATATCGAGCTTGCGCAGGTCTTTCCTGAATTGCAGGTTGAACAGGCTGGCCGCGTGGTTGATCAGATACGGCACGAAGCGGTCGGTGAAGTACGAGGCGTCGGGCGGTATGTCGGCGCGGCCTGTCTTTTCCTGTGATGAATGAGGCCCCGTGCTTTGGGGCGCCGCCGTCGCGCCGCTCTCCTTTTTTCTGCCGCTCGAACGATTTCCCTTTGCCGTATTCATTGCTTTTTCTCCTCGAGGAAACATCCCGCTGGTGGTTTCCGGCCGGTCTTTTCGCAACGCTATGCGCGGCCCGTTGACATGCAGAAATTGGTGGCCTAAGGTGTGTTCACATACATATGAAATTACATGTATTTTCCATGTTTCTGCCGGCTGATGCAACATCGGCACGCTTCGGCGTGATGTCATGCTAACTATTATGGGGACAAAAATGGGGGAAGCAGGTTGGCGCGGCGCTCCCGCCGCGTGGCCGGTCACATTCGTGCCGGGCGCGCCGAGGATCGCTTTTTCGGAGCGAGGCACAGGAGAACTCGTTCTGTTTCTGCACGGTATCGGTGGAAACCGTTCGAACTGGTATCGGCAACTGGTTTCGATCGGCACCTTCGCGCACGCGGTCAGTTGGGATGCTCGCGGTTATGGCGCGAGTGACGACTATGACGGCAAGGTGACGATCACCGACTTCGCGCACGATGTCCTGCGGCTCATCGATCACTGTGGCGCGGCTCGCGTGCATCTGGTCGGGCTGTCGCTCGGCGGGCGCATTGCGCAGCGCTTTACGCTGCAGTATCCGCAGCGCGTTGCCTCGTTGACGCTGGTCGACACGCGTCCGGATACGCGCGACACCCGCACGCCGGAAGAACGGGAGGCTTTTCTCGCTGCCCGCGCGCAACCGCTTCTCGCGGGCAAGACGCCGGCCGACATCGCGCCGGCGGTTGCGCGCGGTCTTGCCGGTCCGAAGATTACGGAAGCCGCGCTCGATGAACTGGTCGCCAGCATTTCGATCCTGCGTACGGACAGCTATCTGAAAACCATCGAGGCCAATCTGAACGACGATTTCGTCGGCGACCTGTCGCGGATCGTCGCGCCCACCCTCGTCATGGTCGGCGAGTACGACACGCTGACGCCGCCTGTGCTGGCGCAGGAACTGGCCGCCAGCATTCCCAACGCGACGCTCAAGGTGATTCCCGAATCGGGTCACCTTTCCAACATCGAGAATCCGGAGCAATTCGATCTGAGTCTGATGCAATTCCTGCAATCCGCTTTCAACCGATCCTCTCGCGTTTCCTGACACATTAAATTAAATCGTCGTTTTCCTGACATAAAAGGATGCTTCGTGAAAATTAAATTAGGTATCTTAATTTATTCGATTTCGATGATCTCGACGAGCGCCTGGGCGCAGAACAGCGTCACGCTGTACGGCATCATCTCGACTGGCATCGGGTATGTGAGTAACGAAGGCGGAAAAAGTGCTGTTCAGATGTTCAGTGGTGCAAATCAGAACAACCGGTGGGGATTGAAGATTCACGAAGATCTCGGCGGCGGGTTTGCCGCAGTCGCCCAGCTCGAAAACGGGTTCAGCTCGACCAACGGCTCGCTCGGGCAGGGCGGCCGGATGTTCGGGCGGCAAGCGTTCGTCGGCCTTGGCAGCGACCGCTACGGCACCGTGACCTTCGGCCGTCAGTACGACATGATGTGGGACTACCTGGACCGCTACGAACCTCAGGCGTTCGGTCCCGGGTTCGGAACCACCTTTGGGGATAGCGACAACGTCGAAGGGAATTTTCGCTACAGCAATTCGGTGAAGTACGTCAGCCCCAATTTCAGCGGGTTGACCTTCGAAGGTCTCTACGCGTTCAGTAACAGCGCGGGCAATTTTTCGCAGAATCAGGCGTGGAGTGCCGGCGCGGGTTATGACAATGGCCGTTTTCGCTTCGCGGCCGCCTATCTGTATCTCGATCGGCCGGGTGTGGGCAATCCCAACGGCGCGGTGACGGACGACTATGCCGGCGCGCCGTTCGCGCTGTTCCATACGAGCCCGCTAAACAGCACGGTCGGCGTCAAGCATCAGGAGGTGGCGGCAGTGGGCGGGCTCTACCGGTTCAGTGCATTGAGCGTCGCCGGCATGTACTCGAACGTGCATTTCACGTATCTCGACAATAGCGGCGTCAACCTGAACAACTTCGACGTGATCGGTCTTTACCAGCTCACGCCGGCCTTGACGGTCTCCGCGGCGTGGCTCTACACGAGCGGCAACTACCAGGGTGTCAGCGCGAATCCCCATTGGCACCAGGGCCAGGTCAGCGTCGACTATTTCCTGTCGAAGCGTACGGACGTATTTGCCTTTGCGAATTATGTGAGAGCGTCCAACGGGCCGCTGGCGCCGGCCGTTATTTTCCAGGCCTCGCCATCGAGTTCGCGTAACCAGCTGCTGCTGCTCGGCGGAATGCGACACCTGTTCTGATCGTTGCCCGATCGTTGCGTTAACCGCCGCGCGGGCGGTCGTGTGCAGGCGGTTCTGATTTGCCGGCTCAAACCACGGCGGCCGTCATGGTCGCCGTTATCTGGAGATTGGTATGGAAGTATCGGAAACGTTGTCTGGAGGCAGGGAACGGTCCGTTTCCCTGCAGGGGCGTGCATTGCAACGCATCGTCATATCGAGCGCGCTCGGCAATGCCCTGGAATGGTATGACTTCTTTCTGTATGGCACCACGGCCGCGCTGGTGTTCGGGCAGATTTTCTTTCCGAAAGGAACGCAGCCGCTGGTTGCTGCGCTGGGTGTTTTTGGCGGCTTTGCCGTCGGCTTTCTGGCCCGCCCGTTTGGCGGCGTGATCTTCTCGCACATCGGCGATCGCTACGGGCGCCGTGCCGCGCTGATCTGGACGCTGACGTTGATGGGCAGCGCCACGTTTCTGATGGGGCTTCTTCCGTCGTACAGCCAGGTCGGCATCCTCGCGCCCATGTTGCTGGTTGCGTTGCGGATCGTGCAAGGGCTCGCGGCCGGCGGCGAGTGGGGCGGCTCGGTGCTGATGATTACGGAAAGCGCGCCGTCCGGCAAGGTCGGTTACTTCTCTGCATACGGGCAGGCCGGCCTGAGTCTGGGTTTCCTGTTGTCGGCCGCGGCGGTATGGCTCGTGCGGCAACTGCCGGAAGCCGATTTCATCGCATGGGGATGGCGTATGCCGTTTCTCGCGAGCATCGTGGTTTTCTGCCTTGGCATTTACATCCGCCGTTTCGTTCCCGAGACCCAGGCGTTCAGGGAACTCGCCGCACGCGGCGGCCGGGCGAAGCTGCCGGTGCTGCAGGTTCTGCGCGAGCATCCGCGAGCGGTACTGACGGCCATGGGCCTGCGGGTGGCGGAAAACGGCAGCTCGTACGTCTTCGTCGCGTTTTCGCTGACCTTCGCGAAGTTCGCGCACGTGCCCGACGGGCAGGTGCTCGGCGCGATGATCCTGTCGTTTGTCTTGCAATTGCCCGTGATCGTATTGATGGGGCGGCTTTCCGATCGCATCGGCAGTCGTCCTATCTATCTGTTCGGCACCCTGACGATGATGGCATTTGCCTATCCGTTCTTCCATTTCGTCAGCACCGGCAGCCCGGCCTTGACGCTGCTCGCGTTTCTACTCGTCAACACGATCAGCTACGCGGCGCTGGTTGCGACACAGCCGACGTTGTTCAGCAGCTTTTTCGGCACGAGCATGCGCTACTCGGGCCTCGCGCTGGGGCATGAGATCGCCGCAATCTTTAGCGGAGGATTGTCGCCGTTCATTGCCACTTCGCTGCTCGTCTGGTCCCACGCGTACTGGCCGGTGGCCGCCTATCTCGTCGTCCTCGGCCTGATTACGACCTTCACGGCCCTGACGATCCGCAAGGGGCCCACCCCCGGCGAGCGAGAATCTGCTTGACAGCGAAGATTAATGACATAACATATGTAAATACATCTAATTGAGGAGACTTCAGATGTCAGCTTCGCAGGTCGAATTTGGGTTCATGATTGCCGCGTCGGACGTCGAGCCGACGCCCGATCTCGAACTGTATCGCCACATGATCGACGATGCCCGTTTTGGTTACGAAGCGGGTTTCCGTACGGTATGGACTCCGGAGCATCACTTTTCGAGCTATTTCCCCACGCCCAGCCCGTTGATGCTGATGTCGAACATCGCGTCGCGCTGTCCTGGCTTGGGGCTCGGTACGATGGTGCTCGTTACGCCGTGGCATAACCCTGTGCGGCTTGCGGGCGAGATCGCGATGCTGAGCCTGATGTCCGACGCGCCGCTCCATCTCGGCCTTGGCCGCGGTGCCGCCCCGCTCGAATACGATGCGTTCGACCTGAAGCTCGAGAATGCGAAGGCCCGCTTCCAGGAAGTCTGGGAAGTACTCGATCTGGCCTTGTCGGGCAAGCCGTTCACCTATGAAGGCCAGCATGTGCGCGTGCCGCTGGAAGTGCGGCTGCGCCCGGATGCACGACGCGAGAACATCAACTTCTACGGCGCGATTGGCAGTCCTGATAGCGCGACGAAGATTGCCGAACTCGGTTTGCCGCCGATTTCCAACGGTACACTGCCTCTGGCCGTGCAGCGGAAGGTGCTGAGCACCTGGCATGACGTCACGCTGCAACGCGGCGGCGATGTGGACGTGACGAAGCCGGTCGCCATCAGTTGCATCATTGCGGACAGCGACGATGAAGCCGAGGCGCTCGCGCGCAAGTACATGCCGCGCTGGTTCGAACTGCAAGTCGAGCACTACCGGCCGGATGAAGGCGGATTCCCGTCGATTCCCGACTATCAGTCGTTCGCGGCTGTTCACGAACGCCGTGTCTCGATGTGCAATCCTGACAATCTCGGGCCCTTCAATCGTCTGCAACTGTTCGGTTCTCCGGCAACGGTCTGTGAGCGCGTGCAGGAATATCTCGACGTCGGTTTCAATCACCTGATCGTGATGGCGGCAACGCCGGGTATCCCGCAGCAGCGCCGGCGCGAGTGGCTTGGCCGCTTCGCGAGCGAAGTGGCGCCGCACTTCTCCGCGGAATTCGCGCAGCGAGCCCGCCTGGCTGAAGTCTGATGGCGAGTTCATCCACGAGAACCCCGTGCTTTGCCATCTGGAGAAAATCATGATGCAGCCATTCGTTCCTCATATCGTCGGCATAGGCGGCACACTCAGATACGGGTCGAGTTCCGAGCGGGTCGTGCGCGCCGTGCTGCGCGAAGCTCAAAGGCTCGGTGCGTCGACGGAAGCCATCGTCGGTCCCGAACTGGTGATGCCGATGTATTCACCCGAAGCCCTGGAGCGCACACCGCAAGCCATGCGTTTTCTGGAGGCACTGCGGCGCGCCGACGGGGTGGTCATCGCTTCGCCCGCCTATCACGGCTCGGTATCGGGACTGGTGAAGAACGCGCTCGACTACACGGAAGACATGCGCGACGACGAGCGAAGCTATTTCAGTCAGCGTGCGGTAGGGTGCGTTGCCTGTGCAGGCGGCGTTCAGGCGGGCGCTTCGACGCTCGCGACGCTGCGCTCGATCGTGCATGCGCTGCGCGGATGGCCGACGCCGCTCGGCGTCATGCTGAACACGTCGCAAACGCTGTTCAATGCCGAAGGCGTCTGTGTCGATGTCGCGGCGACGGAGCAATTGCGTATTATGGCCGGCGAGATCGTTATGTTCGCGAGAGCGAACGCGAGTGCGAGAGAGGAGCGGGAAGCTCTATCCGAAGTGTCTTGCGAGTCGGTCTAGCGGTTCGCGATAGACCGATAGGTCCCGCCGCATTGCACAGCGTATTGCACAGAAATATAGTCAAGATTCCAGATAAAAAAGAGCCGCACGCAAAAGCGCACGGCTCTTCAGAACATCGGGAATAAAGGCTCGGCGAAAGCAGCGCCGGCCCATCATCGCACTCAGCCCGCCGCGACCGTCTGCAATCCGTTTTCCGCGGTCAACGCATCCAGGCTGCCCTGCTCCAGCGACACATTGCGTGTTTCGCGTCCTTTCCACCACCAGAGCGCGGCTGCAACCGGCCCCGGTGCCGCGATCACGAACAGCGTGGTCAGCGCGCCGGCCGGCGTGCCGGTCGAGGAGAAGGCGCTGGTCAGCAGCAGCGGCGTAATCATCGCGCCGACGCGGCCGACCGCCACCGAGATGCCGAGACCCGAAGCGCGCAACCGCGTCGGCAGGATTTCGGAGGACACCACGTAGGCCGAGATATAGGCCCAGGTCACGCCGAACTGGATCAGGCAGTAGCCGATCACCATGCCCGCCAGCGTATGCGCCATGTAGACCACGAGGATCGAGAGCAGCGTGAAGGTATAGCTCACGAACAGCGAGGAGCGGCGGCCCCAGGCCTCGACCAGAAACGACGCGGTCAGCCCGCCGAGCAGCGCGGCGAGGTTGCCGTACGCGTAGTAGATCGGCATCGACCCGGCCGGCACCTTCATGTACGGCAGGATGACGAGCGCCATCAGCGACAGCACGCCATACACGACCGCCGCCTGCGAGAAGTTCAGTGCGCTCGCGAGGCCGCACGGCGCGCGGTACTTGCCGAGCAGTTCGCCGACGTTGCGCCAGAACATCGGATGGGCCGGCACGATCGTGGTCGGTTCAAAGCGGCGCTGAGCGGCCAGCGCATCGGGGCCCGTCGCGGCCGCCGCGATCCTCGTGACGATCGCCTCGGCTTCCTCGACACGACCCTGCTGCAACAGCCAGCGCGGCGATTCCGGCACCACGCGGCGAATCCAGAAGAAGATCAGCGCCATCGTCGTGCCCAGACCGAAGCCGACGCGCCAGGCGATGCTGGCCGGCAGGTGATTCAGCACGAAGTACGATACGCCCGCTGCGATCAGCGCGCCGAGCGGAAAGCCCGACAGGATCAGCGAATCGGTCCGGCCACGATGCTTGCGCGGGATGAACTCGCCCATCGTGGCGGTGATGGCCGAGTATTCGCCGCCGACCGCGAGCGCGGTCATTGCGCGGAAGAACAGGAACGAATCGAAATTCCACGACACCACGGTCGCAACGCTGAAGAGCGCGTACCAGAGCAGCGTCGCGAGGAACAGGCGCTTGCGGCCGAAACGGTCGGCGAGATAGCCGAATGCGATCGCGCCGACCAGCATGCCGAACACCCAGATGCTCACGGCCAGCGAGCCCTGTGTCGAACTTAGATGCCAGTACGACTGGATGCCGCCGAACACGCTGCCGATGATGTTGGTCTCGAACGAATCGAGTGCCCAGCCCACGCCGAGCGCAGCGATGATGAGCGTGTGGAAGCGTGTCCACGGCATGTTGTCGAGGCGCGCGAGCGCATCGGTCGAGATGGAACGTTGCGTACTCAAGACAATCTCCTGGAGGGGGCAATCGGCGGAACCGATGCGAAATCGAATTTCGGAAAGTGGCTGCGGCTGCCGATGAAGTTGCGCCCGCGCGCGCCGTCGAACGCCTGATCGACGATTGCGTACCATTCGCCTTCAGCGAGGCCGTACGAGCCCGGATGCGTGGCGACGCCGAGCGAGTCGAGAAAGGCCGCGAGACGTGCGGGCGCGGTTTGCGTGTCGCCGAAGATTTCGGCGAGCGCGGCGTCGCAGGCCGGATCGGTGCCGAGCGCGGCCTGCATCACGGCCGGCAGCGTGAACGAGCACGCGATGCCATGCGCGACGCCGTGCGACAGCGTGATCGCATACGAGATGTTGTGAGCCAGCGCGGTACGCGTATTCGAGAACGCGAGACCCGCGCGCAGCGCGCCGAGTGCCATTGCGCCGCGTGCCTCGAGGTCGGACGGATGCGCCATCACACGCGGCAACGCGGCCATGATCTCGCGTGCCGCATGGATCGCGAGGCCGCGCGTGACCGGGCTCGCGTGCACGTTCCAGATACTTTCGAGCGCATGAGCCAACGCATCGAGACCGCTCGCGAGCGTCGGACCTTCGGGCAGACCGACCATCAGTTCGGGATCGATCAGGACTGCTTCCGGGTACAGATCCTCGCGCGACAGCGACAGCTTGCGCGCATTGTCCGGGTCCCAGACCGTGGCCCAGCAGGTCACTTCGCTGCCGGTGCCGGCGGTGGTCGGAATCGCGATGATCGGCAGCGGGTTCGCCGTCGCGGGGCCGCCCGCGCTCAGGTAGGCGTAGACCGGGTTGAAGTCGCCGCGCCCGGCGGCCAGCACCTTGGCCGAATCCATGACCGAACCGCCGCCGAGCGCGACCAGCACCTCGGTTTCTTGCGGCAACGCCTTGAGCTGTTCGCAGGCGCGGCGCAGCATGCCGACCGACGGATTCGGCTCGACCGAATCGATGCGCAATTGCGCGGGACCGGCGATCGCCTCGATACGCGCCGAGAGGTCGGCGAACACCGCGTCCGGATAGGTGACGATCACGTAGCGGCGGCCCGCGATGGCCTGGCCGATCTCGCCGAGCGAGGCGGCGCCGAAGCGCACGCGAACCGGGTTGTGGAACTGCCAGGCGCTGTTCACGGACGCTCTCCGGCGGCGAGCAGCGCCTCGATCGCGTCGATCACGGCCGGCAGATCGGCGATGGTATCGATCACGAAGTGCGCGCCGGTCCGTTCGAGCTTCGCGCGCGCGGGCGTCAGATGCGCCTGCTGTTCGGCGGGGCTCAGCGCGGTCCACTCGGCGAGCGACAGGCCCACTTCGTTGCCGCTCGCGGCGATGCCGACCGCCCACATGCCCGAGGCCAGGCCGGCCAGCAGGCCGGTCGGGCTGTCGTCGACTACCACGGCGCCGCGCACATCCGGCGTCGCGAGCGCGAGTGCGTTGGCGAGGATCATGTCGGGGAACGGCCGGCCGCGTGCAACGTCGCTGACCGTGCTGACGAAGTCGGGCTTGTAATTGCGTTCGGCCGCGAGCGGAATCAGGTTCTTCATGACTTCGCGCGGATAGCCAGTGGTGCTGCCGACCGCGATGCCGCGCGCGCGCAGATGCGCGATGGTGTCGATTGCGCCTGGGATCAGGTCGGCGTATTTCGCGACGTTGATTTCGTCCACACGCAGGAACTCCTTGTACAGCGCATCGACGTCGGCTTCGTTCGAGGCGTGGCCGGTGTGCGCCTGCCAGCGGGCCTGCACGTCGGCCTCCTTGAGGATCAGCGCGATGTGCTCGCGCTTGGCCGCGCCCATCGGCGCGCGCGCTTCGGCGATCGTGATCGGCACGCCGGCGTCGGAGAAGACCTGACGGAACGCCTCGACCGGGGCAATGCAGCCGAAGTCGAGCACGGTGCCGGCCCAATCGAAAATGGCAGTGGTAATCGGACCGCGGTACTGACGGTGCGACGCGTTCGAGGTCAGTAGACTGGGTTGCATGGCGGTGTCCTTTTTGAAGAGGGCTGATGAGTCCATGCAGAATAGATTTGTCGCGTGACGCTCGTATGATCGAAATACCGGGTTGAATTCGTTGAATCAACCGAAAAAATTGATCGATTGGCCGTATAACGCGTATACGGATACGTGCGTTGCTCGCCGTCGTGCGGGGCTATTGGGCGTGGGGGTGGCGTGCCCGGCGGCCGCGCGGTAAATCGCGGGCCTCGGGCGCCATGCGTGTTCGCCGCCGCGGGACAGCGGCGAACACGTGCACGGCGTGCGGAATGTGCTGAAGATTGATGCGGCGGGGAGATATCACATCGTTGGCCATCGGCATGATCGATGGCCTGTCGCGCTCAAGGGTTCCGGTCAGAGCCGGCATTCATTCCCGATAAGCGTGAGTGTGAGCGTGCTGCGCAAAGTCAGGAATGGTTTTTCAACGACGGGGCCGGCTGTCAAACAGCAGTTCGATCAGCGAATCGGCGGTATGCCGCAGCCGCTTGGGGTCCTGGTACACCCGTTCGATCACCACGATTCCGCGCGTCAACGTCAGGACCAGCCGCGCGGCTTCCGCGGCCGGAATCCGCAGGTGCGCCGTTTTTTCGACCTTCGATAGCCGCTCCAGCAGAATTGTCTCGAAGTCATCGAGCAGCGACTGGATCGCCTCGCGTATCGGCGCATCCATGTCCTGCGTCTCGACCGCGGTCTTGGTGCTGAGGCAGCCGCGCGTGGGGGCATCCGCAGCGATGGTCGTCGTCATCGACGTGATGACGCAGTCGAAGAAACTCTGCAACGCGTCGCGGACCTTCGGCTTATCGAGCGACCGGCGGATTTGCTGCAGAAAGCGCTCCCGGTACAGATCGAACACGCGCAGGAACAGCGTTTCCTTATCGCCATAGGCGTTGTATAGCGAGCCCCGCTGGATTCCCGTGGCGGCGGCGAGATCCTGCATCGTCGTCGCGGCAAACCCCTTCTGCCAGAAGAGCGGAAGAGCCGTTTCGAGGGCCGCGCCCTCGTCGAACTGGCGAACGCCTGCCATGTCTTGCTCCGTGTCGTGAATCGGTATCCAGTCTGAATTTAATCTCATTCTTGACGTTGATGTCAAGTTTGTCTAGATTGTCAAAATTGACAATGATGTCAAAGACTGGTGGAGGCTTGGCTATCCGCCGGATTTCTTCCGCTTGCAAAAACACATTCATGACTTCCATGACAGGTTCACTCACGCCGGCGCAGATCGACCGAAGGCTCGTCTCGCGCTATATCTTCGCGGGGCTATGCGCCAGCCTCGTGAGTATCGGGCTGGCCCGCTTCGCTTTTACGCCGCTCATTCCGGAGCTCATTCGCGCGCACTGGTTTTCGACCGCGAGCGTGATCTATCTTGGCGCTGCCAATCTGGCGGGCTATCTGTGCGGCGCGCTTCTGGCCCGTCCGTTGGGCAGCCGGTTCGGCAAGGAGCGCACGCTGCGCGTGATGATGCTGATCATTACGGCCACCTTTCTCGCGTGCGCCTTTCCGTTGTCGGTCGGCTGGTACTTCGGCTGGCGAGTCCTGTCGGGCATCGCGGGCGGCGTGGTGATGGTGCTGGTCGCCGCCACGATTCTTCCGCACGTGCCGCCGGCGAGCCGGGGCATGGCGAGCGGTGCCGTGTTTCTCGGTCTGGGGCTCGGTATCGCAGGGTCGGGAACGCTGATTCCACTGCTGTTGAAACTGGGGCTGGCCCAGACCTGGATCGGTCTCGCCATCGTCTCGGCCATCCTGACGTCGGCGAGCTGGTTCGCGTGGCCGTCGGCGCGCCTCTCGTCGGAGACGCCCGCTCGGGGCGCGGACAGTCGGGCCTCGCGCGCGCATTTCGGATGGCGCGTCAATCTCCTGTACGCCCAATATGCGTTGATGGCGGCCTCTGTCGTCGCGCCCATGGTGTTTCTGGTCGACTTCATCGCGCGTGGGCTCGGCCTGGGCACGCATGAGGGCGCCATCTTCTGGGTGCTCTACGGGGTAGGCGCCATTGCCGGTCCGCCTCTCTATGGCTTTCTCGCGGACCGGATGGGTGCCCGGGCGGCCATCGGACTGGTATCGCTTGCGCAGGCCGTCGCATTGGCGAGTGTTTATCTGACGGGGAATGTGCCGGCACTCGGTGTGTGTGCCGTTGTCATCGGCACGTTTGCGCCGGGCATCGTTCCGCTGGCGTTGGCGCGCATTCATGAGCTGGTGCCGAAGAATGCGCATCGGCAGAACATCGCGTGGAGCAGGGCGACGATTCTGTCGGCCGGGGTCATGGCCGTTTCCGGCTACGCGTTCTCGGCGCTATTCAACGCAAGCGGCGGCAACCATCGTCTGCTTTTCCTGGTGTCTGCCTGTCTGGTGATGATGGCGCTGGCCTGCGAACTGGCGAACGGGTTCAGGTCCGCGGCGAAGGGGGCCGCCTGACGAGGCGGCGCGAACAGGCGGCGCGGCTTTCACATGGAAATTGGAGAGGCTGCGCTCATGCGGAGCCAGATGCAGAGCCGAAAAACGAGGGCTCGCGATTCAGGGCACACGGGGCTTTATCGCACCTTGTTTTTCCGGCCCTTTGAAGAACTTCGTTATTAATCGGCTGTGTATACCCGGCGTTTCCTGATTCAGAAGCTAACTCAGGAAACGCCAGGCATTGTCCGCACATCAGCAGCCAAAACGGAAATCAAAAAGATCCACCCAACTGCCGTAGCCAGTGAGCGCCCCTCAGGCGATCCCACCCATGCACAGGTATTTCATCTCGAGATAATCGTCGATCCCGTACTTCGATCCTTCACGGCCGAGCCCGCTTTCCTTCACGCCGCCGAAAGGCGCGACCTCGGTGGAGATCAGACCTTCGTTGATGCCGACCATGCCGTATTCGAGCGCTTCGGCAACCCGCCAGATGCGCCCGATGTCGCGACCATAGAAATACGATGCGAGGCCGAACTCGGTATCGTTAGCAAGGCGAATCGCTTCTGCTTCGCTCGTGAAGCGGAACACCGGCGCAACCGGGCCGAACGTTTCTTCGCGGAAAATCTTCATGGCCGGCGTGGCGCCCGCGAGCACCGTCGGCTCGAAGAACTGCGCGCCCGCCGCATGACCGTTGCCGCCGACGACAACCGACGCACCGTGCGCGAGCGCATCGTCGACGTGCTCGCGAACTTTCGCCACCGCGTTGCCGTCGATCAGCGGCCCGATCTTCGTGGCGGCATCGAGGCCGTTGCCGACCGTCAGCGCCCGAACCGCCACGCCGAGCTTCTCGACGAACGCATCGTAGACGCTGTCCTGCACGAAAAAGCGATTCACGCACACACAGGTCTGCCCCGCGTTGCGGAACTTGGCGGCGATCGCGCCCGCGACGGCCGCATCGAGATCCGCGTCGTCGAAAACGATGAACGGCGCGTTGCCGCCCAGTTCCATCGACGTTTTCTTGACGGTGGCCGCGCATTTCTCGAGCAGCACCTTGCCGATTTCGGTCGAGCCGGTGAACGAGAGCTTGCGCACGACCGGATTGCGGCACAGCTCGTCACCAATCGCGGCGGCATTGCCCGTCACGCAGGAGAGCACACCGCGCGGCACGCCCGCGCGCTCGGCGAGCACGCATAGCGCGAGCGCGGAGAAGGGCGTTTGGCTGGCGGGCTTGAGCACGATCGTGCAGCCGGCGGCCAGCGCGGGACCGATCTTGCGCGTGAGCATCGCGGCCGGGAAGTTCCACGGCGTGATCGCCGCGCATACGCCGATCGGCTGCTTGAGCACGACGATGCGGCGGTCCGCCGTATGCGCCGGAATCGTATCGCCGTAGACGCGCTTGGCCTCCTCGGCAAACCACTCCAGAAAGGAGGCGGCATAGAGGATTTCGCCGCGGCTCTCGGCCAGCGGTTTGCCCTGCTCGCATGTCATGATGGTGGCGAGGTCGTCCTGGTTGTCGAGCATGAGCTCGTACCAGCGCCGCAGAATGGCCGCGCGTTCCTTGCCGGTCTTCGCCGACCAGGCCGGCAGCGCCGTCCGTGCGGACTCGATGCAGTGACGGACCTCGGTTGCGCCAAGACGCGGCACTGTGCCGATCAGCAGATCGTTGGCGGGATTGGTCACGGCAATCGCCGACGAGGCATCGCCGGCGTGCCATTCGCCCGCTATGAAACAGGCTTCGCGCAGCAGCGAAGGGTCGCGCAAAGGCGGCAGGGCCACCTGATTTTCTGACATTCCAGTCTCCATGGAACAATGACAATTCGTTCGGTCAGGCTGCCGCGTTCTGGCGGCGTGGCCTGGCGGGACTCCGCGCAGGCGCGGGCAGGTCGGTGGCTGCCGGTTCATCGGCGGCATCCCGTTTGGACTGCGAGTCCACCAGGATGCGGATCACCGCCTGGACGTGTTCGACGGACGCCCGTTCGGCCGCCGCGCCGTCTTTGGCCTCGATCGCATCGAGCAGTTTCTTCATTTCCTTGAACGACGCCTTGTCGCGGCCCGGCGAGCGGATCGTGTGCGCGCGCAGCTGGTTGATGCGCGCGTTCAGCGTCTCCGCGAGCTTCCACGCCACCGTCTTGCCGCCGCTCCCGAACATGTACTCGTAGAACTGGCCGACCTTCAGCAGGACGTTGTCATAGTCCTTGTTGCGGAACGCTTCCTGTACCGCATCGAGTATCAGCGAGAGATAGGCGACGATTTCCGGCGTCGATTTTTCGGCGCAGGCGCGCGCCGCGCTGCCTTCGAGCAGCGCGCGAATCTCGTAGATCTGGATGGCCTCGTCGAGGTCGACCTTCTTGACCACGGGGCCGAGGTTCGCAATGTTCTCGACCAGCCCCTCGGTTTCCAGATGCCTCAGCACTTCGCGCACGACGGTTCTGCTCACGCCGAGTTCGTCGCATAGCGGTCGTTCGACCAGTCGTTCCCCCGGCAGAAAATGCGATTGCAGGATGGCGTTGCGCATGCGCTCAAGTGCGAGTTGCCGGAGCGTTTTCACTTCGCGTTCGATACGCAGCGATTTTTTCTCAGTCGTCATAGCTTGTTCCGTTGTCCCGGTACGGCGGCATGCCCGCTTCAGTTATCCATCATGCAGGCCGCTTGCCCGCGTAGCAAGGAAGCTTACCCAGGGTTCTTCCCTAGTCGAAAACTCCCCACGGCGTTTTCAATTGACTATAGCATGGTATACCAACATAGATGCTACAAGAATATGGAATCTCATATTCTTGTCGAGTGTGGCGTAAGACCGGCGCGCAACTGCGCGGCGCAGTGCCGGTACTGCTTAACCATGTCAGGGATGAATCCCGCCAATCTGGAGCGTCAAGATGCACAAACTGATTCGCAAGACAGTGACCTTTTTCGAAGACATTACCGTCGACGGCGGCCGCGAAGCGGCTGTTCCGCTCAAGCTGGTTGGCGTCGCCGCCGTGCTGACCAATCCGTGGGCGGGCCGCGGCTATGTCGAGGACCTCGGGCCGGAGATTCGCGAAATCGGCCCGGTGCTCGGCGAGTTGCTGACGTCGCGCATCCTCGACATCACGGGGTCGGGGGAGAACGTGGAAGGCTATGGCAAGGCATCGATCGTCGGCCTGAACGGCGAGATGGAGCATGCATCGGCGCTGATCCATACGCTGCGTTTCGGCAACAAGTATCGCGAGGCGGTCGGCGCGAAGTCCTATCTTGCGTTCACGAATCTGCGCGGTCCGGCGAATTGCCCGGTCACGATTCCGCTCATGCACAAGCACGACGAAGGCATGCGCTCGCATTACCTCACGGTGCAATTCTCGATCACCGACGCGCCGGGTCCGGACGAGATCGTGGTCGCGCTTGGTGCGTCGATCGGCGGCCGGCCGCATCACCGCATCGGCGACCGCTACAAGGACATTCAGGAGATGTCGTCGAATGGCTAGTCACACAGAGCCGGGTGACGGCAAGCGCATGCTCGACGGCACCGCATACCATGTCAGCGGCAGCGGCGAGCCGCTCGTCCTGATTCACGGCGTCGGCATGAATTCGTCGATCTGGGCGCCGCAGATCGCGGAGTTCGAACAAGACCATACGGTGATCGCGCTGGATTTTCTCGGCCACGGCGGCAGCAGCATGCCGCGCGAGGACGCCACGCTCGACGATTACGTCGAGCAGGCCGCGCGCTTGCTGCACACGCTCGGTATCGAGCGTGCGACGGTGGTCGGGCATTCGATGGGCGCGCTGATCGCGATCGGCCTCGCGGGCCGTCATCCGGAGCGGGTTGGACGCCTGATCGCCATGAACGCCGTTTTCGAGCGCACGCCCGAGCAGCGCGAAGCGGTGATGAACCGCGCGACCTCGCTCGGCCCGGAAGGCGCGCTCACCGACATGCACGTCACGCTCGGGCGCTGGCTCGGCACGACGAGCCCCGAGCCCGGCCCGGCCGCGGACGCGATCCTGAAGTGTCTCTCGGGCGTCGACGCGAACGGTTATGCGCGCGCTTATCACGTGTTCGCGAGTTCGGACCGGGCGCACGTCGACGTGCTGCCGCAACTCGACATGCCGGCGCTGTACCTGACCGGCGAGCTCGACGCGAATTCGTCGCCGGCGATGTCGGTGCGCATGGCGGGGCTCACGCCGCGTGGCGTGAGCGAGTCGCTGGACGGCGAGCGGCACATGATGGCCGTGGTGTCGCCGCAAAAGGTCAACCGGGCGATCCGCGCGTTTCTGGACCAATCGCCGCGGCAGGGCGCGACGTCCGCCGCCGCGTCCAGCCCGACGGCCGCGCGTGAAACGAAGGAGGTGTGATGCCTGACGTATTCCAGCAATACATCAACGGACGCTTCGAGAATGGCAGCGAAACGTTAGAGAGCGTGAACCCCGCGACGGGCAAGCCCTGGGCGACCATGCCCGCGGCGACGCAGGACGACGTCGAACGGGCCGTGCAGGCGGCGCATGCGGCATTGAGCGAGCCCGCGTGGGCGAAGCTCACGGCGACGCAGCGCGGCAAGCTGCTGATCCGTCTCGGCGATCTGCTCGCGCAGAATGCACCGCATCTCGCCTCGATCGAGACGACGGACACCGGCAAGATCATCCGCGAGACGAGCGCGCAGATTGCCTATATCGCCGAGTATTTCCGCTATTTCGGCGGGGCGGCCGACAAGCTCGAAGGCGCGGTGCTGCCGATCGACAAGCCGGACATGGAAGTCACGACGCGTCGCGAGCCGATCGGCGTCGTGGCGGCGATCGTGCCGTGGAACTCGCAGCTGTTCCTTGCCGCGGTCAAGCTCGGTCCTGCGCTGGCGGCCGGCTGCACGGTCGTGTTGAAGGCGTCGGAAGAGGCGCCCGCGCCGCTGCTCGAATTCGCGAAGCTCGTGCACGAGGCCGGTTTTCCCGCGGGCGTCGTGAACGTGCTGACCGGTTTCGGCGAACCGTGCGGCCGCGCCTTGACGAGCCATCGTCTTGTCTCGCGGATCGCCTTCACGGGCGGTCCTGAAACCGCCCGCCATATCGTGCGCAACTCGGCGGCCAATCTCGCGGCGACTTCGCTCGAACTGGGCGGCAAATCGCCGGTCGTCGTGTTCGACGACGCCGACATCGCCGGCACCGTGAACGCCGTGGTGGCCGGCATCTTCGGCGCGTCCGGGCAAAGCTGCGTGGCGGGCTCGCGGCTCATCGTCCACGCGAAGATTCGCGACGCGTTCCTCAATGCGCTCGTCGCGAAGGCACGCCAGATTCGCATCGGCGCCCCCGACGATGCGGCGACCGAAATGGGGCCGCTCGCGACCGCGCGCCAGCTCGAAAAGATCGAGCAGGTTGTCGCGTCGAGCGAAGCGGCGGGCGCGGCCGTGCTGACGGGCGGCAAGCGCCCGGCGTCGATGGAAGCCGGGTATTACTACGAGCCGACCATCGTCGATTGCCCGAACCCGGCGATCCCGAGCGTGCAGACGGAGCTGTTCGGGCCGGTGCTGAGCGTGCTCGGATTCGAGACCGAGGAAGAGGCCGTGCGTCTTGCCAACGACACCGAGTACGGCCTGGCCGCCGGCGTATTCACGCGGGACCTGTCGCGCGCGCACCGGATGATGAAGGCGATTCACGCGGGCGTCGTCTGGGTGAACACGTACCGTGCCATCTCGCCGGTCGCGCCGTTCGGCGGCTATGGCGAAAGCGGCTACGGACGCGAAGGCGGTATCGAATCGATTCTCGAATACACGCGCACCAAGACCGTCTGGCTTCGCATTTCGGACGAACCGATTGCCGATCCGTTCGTGATGCGTTGAGGCCAACGATCAGAGTCATGGAATATGGAAGCAAACGTGAATAATCAGCAGGAATCAGACGAGCGCTTCTCGGGGCCGATTCCGCCGTTCGTTCGCGGCCTCGTGAGCGCGGCATGCGGCGAGACGGACGGCGCCCGGGTGCTCGGCGCACTGCGCAGCGAAGACGACGTGATGAGCGCGCACGCGATGCGCGCGGCCAAGGCCACGAGTCTGAGCTTCGCGCACAGCCTCGTCGAGCGCATGAAGCGCGAGCATTGGCGCATCGAGTGCGTGTCGTGCGATGTCGACGCGAATGGCGAAGGGACCGTCGTCTACGAGATCACGGCGGCGGGACACCAGTTTCATTTCGCGGCGTTCTCGCAGGCGAGCGACGGCATCGACCGGCCCGGCCGGTTCACGGAGTGGACGTTCGACTTTCTCGGCATCCTCGTCGACGGGCCGGCGGACCTCGCGGCAATCGAGCACGAGCGCGAGGAAATCGTCGGCAAGGTGTGGCGCGGCCGCACGACCAATCTGTCCACGCTCGGCTGGACCGTCGCGAATCGCAGCAACCGTTTTTACGACTACGTGCTCGGCCGCCTGGAAGCGGGCCAGCAGCCGGAACTCGACCATCTCGCCGAGGGCGGCGGCTACATCATCCGCAACGCGGGCTATTACGCCAACGGGCGGCACGGCACGCGCGCATGGGTTTCGCTGCCGCCGGATCATCCGCTCGCCTATCCGTACCACGTCGATCTGTTCGCGCTGTACATGTGGCGGCTCACGAGCTTCACCGTGGTCGAGGCGCAGGCGCGCAGCAGGAATGCCGCGGCGGCGCGTCTCGAACCGGGTTCGAAGCTCGTGCTGGGCGTCGGCAATTCGTCGGGGCTCGGCATGGTGGCGACGCTGGTGCGCTGGCCCGCATGGCTGAGCGCGTTTTCGCTGGGGCGCGAGCTGGCGCTCGCCTATGCGCTGACGCGCGACGCGCAGACCGCACGCGCGGACGCAACGACGCTGGCCGCGCTCCTCACGCGCTCCGCACGTCTTTATGAAACGCTGCCGGACGGCGACATCGACGAAATGGAGCGGCATGCCGATATCGCGCGTGCGCTCGCGACGCTGGCCTCGGCGGCCGAGCGGTTTGCCGCGACCGGCAGCGTCGACGATCGGCAAACTCGGCAAACGGCGTCGCCCTGGCGGGCACTGCTCGCGAAGGCGCGCTCGCTTGGCAGCGACGAGGCGCACGGGCAGCTCGTCGCGCATCTCGTCGCGCTGTATCCGCGTTTTGCCGCGGCGATGGAAGCGGTCATTCCCTCGACCATGAAGATCACTCGCCAGCAGCGCGTCGAAGCGACGGTCGGCGAATTGCTCGACATCGCGGACACGCGCTATCGCTGGGCGCTCGACGTCGACCGGAGCGCGCCCGAGACCGCCATGTACTTCTGGTACAAGTCGGGCGAGAACGGCGAGAACCGGCGCGGCGAGCGCGCCATCGACCCTGGTGTGGAGAACGAAACGTTCGTCGACGTGGTGGGCGCCGTGCAGGCATTCTGCACCGTGCTGCGCAGCCGGCCTCGCGATGAACTGGTGGCGCGCGTGCTGCTGGATCATCCCGAGTTCGTGCACATTGCGAGCCGCATGCAGCTCGCCGCCACGCTGCCGTATTCGGAAATCCGCGAGAACGTGATCGGCCAGTCGTTCTTCCCGATGGACGCGATCCGCTTTCTGCTCACGACGTTCGGCCTCGAAACGTCGCAGCCGGTCACGCGTCAATGGGTGCGCGGCGTCTTTCTTCTCAACGCCGTGTTGCCGGAGGACCTGCTCGGCGCTTCCGCATCCGCGCACATGCCGCAAGGTGCCCGTGTGGCTTTGTCCGGCAGCGTTGCCGGACAGCAGGAGAACGAGCGATGAGCACATTGAGATTGAGCTACCCGGAACTCGCGCGCACCACGCCGGAGATGTTCCGCGCGTGCGGCTTCTCGGTCGGCCAGGCGGACGATGCCGCCGAGATGATCCTGCTGACGGAAGCGCTGTCCGGCGATGCCTACCGCTATCTGCTCGACAGCAAGGGGACGACGCTGAACGCCGCGTTGCGGCCGCGCGTCCTGCATGAAGAGGACGGCCAGTACCGGATCGACGGCGCGGGTTTGTCGCTGTTGCAGATCGGACCGCGTCTTGTCGATCTCGCGTGTGGCGAGGCGTCGCGTTCGGGATGCGCGCTCATGATCGTGAGCCGCACGGACGGTGCGCAATTCGCGCCGTATCTGGCGCGCCGCGCGGCGCTGCACGGATATCGCGCGGTGCTGCGCATGAGTGGACCGGGTGCGCAGAGGCCGGTTGTTGCCGAACCGGATGGCGCGGGCCGCAAGCCCATCGTGTACGCCGGTATGGAACACGCATCGAACGGTGGCGTAGCCGCGAGCACGCCCTCGCTTATGGAGCGGCTCGGCCAGTTTCTCGCACTGCATTCCGATGCGACGGCCGGCCACGACGGATGGGTGGCCATTGTCGTCGAGCGCGTCGTGCAGGGTGACGGCAAGCACCCGGCGCCGGTTCCCCGCGACGCCGATGCTGACACCGACGCGGTCCAGCGCATCGACATGGACAAGGCGCTCGATCAGGCGCTTCGCCACGGCGTGACGATGGAGGCGTCGACCTTCTCGCGGCTCGGCGAACTGCTGGTGTCGCTGCGCGTTCCCACCTCGGAGCGCAGTCGCCGCCAGGCCGGCTGAACCCAGGATATTCCGATCACGAAGAGAGTATTTCGACCTATGGACTACATCAATTTCGGCAGCAGCAGCCTCAAGGTTTCGCGCATCGGCTTCGGCGCGATGGGTATCGGCGACAAGGCGTGGCGCTCGTGGGTGCTCGACGCGGACGAGGCGCGGCCGCTCGTTCGCCGGGCCGTCGAAGCCGGCATCAACTTCTTCGATACCTGCGACTTCTATTCCGCCGGCGCCAGCGAGCGGATTCTCGGCGAGCTGCTCGGCGAGTTCGGCAGCCGCAGCGAATTCGTCATCGCCACGAAGTTCGGCAACCCGATGGGGAAGGGGCCGAATGCGCGCGGCTATTCGCGCAAGCACATCGTCGAGGCGGTGGAAGCGTCGCTGCGGCGCCTGAAGACCGACTACATCGATCTGTATCAGACGCACATCTGGGACGAGTCCACGAACATCGACGAAATGATGGCCGCGCTCGACCACCTGGTGCGCTCGGGCAAGGTGCTCTACGTCGGCGCCGCGGACATGCCGTGCTGGCAGTTCGCGAAGTCGCTCTACAGCGCGCGTTTTCGTGGACAGGCGAGCTTCGTGTCGATGCAGAACCACTACAACGCGGTATGGCGCGAGGACGAGCGCGAACTGCTACCGCTTTGCCGCCACGAAGGGGTCGCGATGCTGCCGTACAGCCCGATGGCGAGAGGCTTTCTGTGCGGCGAGGCGCGGCGCGATCGCAACTCGACCGAACGCGCGCGCACCGATGGCTATACGTGGGAGTGGTACGGACGCGCGGCGGATCACGCCGTCGGCGCGGCGGTGGACGCGGTGGCTCGCTCGCGCGGCCTGACGCCCGCACAGGTCGCTCTCGCATGGGTGTTGAACAAACTGCCGTCCGCAACGCCGATTATCGGCGCAACGACGCTGCCGCAAGTGGACGAAGCACTCGCCGCGGTGGGCGTCGTTTTGTCCGCGGAGGAGATGCAAACGATCGGCGCGGCCTACGAACCGCGTCCGCGTAGCGGACACTTCTGAGCGGAGAGCAGGGAAGGGCGGCTGGCGGGTTCCTGAGGCACCGGTCAGCCGTCCCTCGATACAGCATGCGCCAATACAGAGATATCGATAAGTATTGCAGATTAAAAAAGCGGGCTTGCCCGGACAACCATCGGAGACTGGAATTGAAAAAGATATTCATCGCACTTTCGGCAGCGACGATCGCCGCGCCCGCGTTCGCCCAAAGTTCCGTCACGCTGTATGGCGTACTCGACGAGGCCATACAGCTGAACACGAACGCGAAGCATGTGGTGGGTTCGACCAACGTCGGCGGCCGCCAGTGGTCGCTCGATTCGCTTGCGGGTCCGTATGGAAGCCGCTGGGGCATCAAGGGCAAGGAAGACCTCGGCGGCGGTCTCGCTGCCGTGTTCACCCTGGAGTCGGGTGTCAATCTGAATACGGGCGCGTTCGCACAAGGGGGAACGGCCTTCGGCCGTCAGACATTCGTCGGCCTGTCGAGCAACCGGTTCGGCACGCTGACGCTCGGCCGCCAGTACGACAGCGTGAACGACTACGTGGGCCAGTTCGGATTCGGCCTTGCCGCCTACGGCAGCGGCGCATCGCATCCCGGCGACATCGACAACGCTGCGCGAACCTATCGCCAGAACAATTCGATCAAGTACGCTTCGCCGAGCTTTTCGGGGCTGCGCTTTGGCGGCACCGTCATGCTCGGCGGGGTTGCGGGATCGGTCTCGCAGAACAGCGGCTACACGGCCGGTGTCGGCTACAACAACGGCCCGCTCGGACTCGGCGTGGTGTACGAGTTCTTCAGGAATCCGTCGAATGCCGGCGCGGTGCTGAACGGTAATGCCAACGCGGTGCCGCCGGCGACCTCGACGGTTTTCGGCTCGATCAACTCGGGCTACCTCACCGGCAATGCGCCCGCCACCTCATGGCAGGTCGTTGCGGCGGGCGGCCAGTACACGTTTGCCTCGGCTGCGATCGGCATGCTGTATTCGAACGTGAAGTACGGAAACATCGGCCATTTCAACGGCGCGACCGCAACGTTCAACAACGTCGAAATCAACGGCATGTACCGGCTTTCGCCGGCGGCATTCGTCTCGGCCGCGTATAGCTACACGAAGGGCAATGCGGTGTCCGGCGATATCGGCGATCAGACCTACCATCAGTTCTCCGCGCTCGCCGACTACTCGCTCTCGAAGCGCACCGACCTCTACGTTGCCGCGACCTACCAGATTGCCAGCGGAACCAGCTCGACCGGCGCGCCGGCCGTCGCGAATATTTCGCTGCTGGGCGACTCGTCCAACACCCGCCAGGCGCTCGTGCGATTCGGCATGCGCCATATGTTCTGACAGCAACGACCCGCTAACAGGAGAGCACTATCATGACCACCAGCCGGTTCGAACTGCCAGCCAGTTCCGACAACGCTTCATCGGGCGACGATCCGCAGTCGCAAAAAGTACAGCGGCTTGCGCGCTCTATCTTTCTGGTTCAACTCGTCACAGTCGGGATCGGCTATCTGATCTACTCGATGAATCGCTCGGCGTTTCCGATCGGCCTGCACAGCATTGCCAAGTCTCTTGGCTTTAGCGTTCAGCAGGTCGGTACGCTGGCGACTATTTTTCTGTTGGGCCAGGCGCTTATCGATGTGCCCGCGGGATTGTGGAACGCGGGCCACGGCAAGGCCGGGGTCACGCCACGCATGAACGCGCTGATGCTGATCGGGACCGCGGGTGCCGGGGCAACGTCGATGCTGCTCGCGTATTTCGCGTACAATTATCCGTTGACGCTGTCGTATCGCGTACTGTTCGGCGTGTTCGAAGGCATCTTCAATATCAGTGCCTACTCGTTCGCCGGATCGGTACTGCCGCAACGTCGCGCGTTTCTGAACAACTGCCTCGGGTTTTTCTTCGCGACCGGCGCCGTGATCGGCCCGACCGTCTTCAGCCAGATCATTGCGACTTCCGACGAGAACACCGGCTGGCGGCTCGGCCTGTCGATCTTCGGTGCGGTCACGATCGTGCTCGCCGTGGTGATGTTCATCGTCATGGCGCTGACGCTCAAGAAGATGTGGCGCGACCAGCCCGCGGCGAAGGCGGCTTCTCAGGCGAAGCAGCGCAACAGCGAGACGACTGCCGCCGCGTTCCTCGACGTCGCGCGTCGTGGCTCGATGTGGAAGGGGTTGGCTATTCACGCGGTGAACCTGATTTCGTACTGGGAATTCAGCGGCCTCATGCCGACATTCCTGATTCAGTATCAGCACAAGAGCGTGGGTTTTGTCGGTGTCGTGTTCGGATTCGGCTTTGGGCTGACGAGTCTCGTTTCGCCTCTTTTCGGCTGGATTGCCGACCGCTACGGCAGACAGGTGGTCGTCGCAACGCTTGGCATTGTCGATGCGATCGGCCTGTACGTTCTCCTGAATCATCCGGCGGGGCAGGCCATGACGATGGTCATCGTCTTTATCATCGGGGTCGGCCTCAATACGCTGTATTTCATGGGCTATACGCTGGCGCAGGACGGGGTGCCGAACCATCGCGTCGCGATCGCAACCGGCTTTGCGGGCGCGATCGGCTATCTCGTGGCGAGCGGCGCCGGTCCGGTTTCCGGCTGGCTGACGGGCATCGCCGATTACCGCCTCGCCGGCACGATCGAGCTGATCGGGCCTCAGATCGTCGTGGCGATTCTCGCGATCGTGTTCTTGCCCGGCATCAGGACGTGGCAACGGATGAAGAAGGATGGTCCGCTGATTGATTGATCGCTGTATCTGCGCCCCGGTCGTAACCGGGGCGTATTCATGACGACAAGCTCGCTATCGTCGCAAGGTTCGCGAAAGACCTTCGAGACGTCAGAAGCCGTAAGAGAGCCTTGGGGAAAACGCTCGCCGCCGCCGCCGTCGCGCTCCATGATGCGAGGACCAACGGCGCCGACTGCCCGACCGATCGGTTCCGATACGACCGGTCATGTCGATGCAAGCTCCATTCTCTTACCCTGCAGGAACCGGCGCGCGGCCGGGTCGCGCTCGAGACCGATTGCCAGATCGTACGCGTCGAGTGCTTGCGCTGTCGCACCGACGCGCGCGAGCAGATTGGCGCGTGCGGCCCAGTAGGGCTGGTAGTCGGCCAGTCGTGGATCGTCCGCATAGGGCGCAAGCGCGTCGAGCGCCGCCTGCGGGCCGTCGCGTTCCGCCAACGCGAGCGCGCGATTGATTGCCACTACCGGCGACGCTGCAATGGCGAGCAGTCCATCGTAGAGCTGAACGATTTCGTCCCAATTCGGGCGACGCGTCCGGCAGCGATGCACGTGTGCCGACTGCAGTGCAGCCTCGAGCTGAAAGCGCCCGATTGCATTGAGCGCGCTTGCTCGCCGCAGCAGCGCGTTCGCTGTGTCGATCATCGGTGCGTGCCATGTTGCCGGGTTCTGAGCCGACAGCGGCACGTAGTTGCCAGCCTCATCGCGTCGCGCATTGCGCCGCGCCTGTGCAAACAGCATCAGCGCGAGCAGACCAAGCGCTTCCGGTTCGTCGGGCAGCAGCTCGACCAGCAGTTGCGCGAGATAGAACGCTTCGTCGGCAAGATCGCGCCGCTCGATATCACCGCCGAGCGGGTCCGTCCAACCTTCCGCATACGTTGCATAGACCGCTTCGAGTACCGCCGCGAGCCGGCCAGGCAATTCCTCGCGCTCGGGGACCGTGAATGGAATGCCCGCTTCGCGAATCTTGGTTTTCGCCCGCACGAGGCGTTTGCTCATGGCGGCGGGCGACATCAGGAACGCGGACGCGATCGTCTTCGCTTCGAGGCCCAACACGACTTGCAGCATCAGCGGCGTGCGAATGGCGGCTTCGAGCGCAGGGTGAGTGCACGCGAACAGCAGGGCGAGCCGCCGGTCGGGTAACGCGCCGGCTTCGCACTCGTCGATTTCGTCGGCGAGGATCAGGAGCTGGTTCGCGACTTCGTCGCCGGTCCGGCGATGGCGTGCGCCGTCGATTGCCCGACGGCGCGCGACCGTCATCAGCCAGGCTTCGGGATTCGCGGGGCAGCCGTGCTCGGGCCAATCCGCGAGCGCGGCCGCGAATGCGTCGGCAAGCGCATCCTCGGCCGCGGCGACGTCGCGCGTGCGCATCGCCAGCAGGGCGACGAGCTTGCCGTAGCTGCGGCGCGCGACCGCCTCGGCAACCGAACGCGCGGCGCCGTCATCGCCACGGCCGCCGGCGGACGAACTCATGCAGAGGGCGCTTCGTAGGGCGCAGTCCAGACCGGGCGCACTTCCATGACGCCGTGCGCCGCGCCGGGACAGCGCGATGCCCACGTCATCGCCGCGTCCAGGTTGGGTACGTCGATCAGATAGTAGCCGGCGAGTTGTTCCTTCGAATCGGAATACGGTCCGTCGAGCACCTGCGGCTTGCCGTCGACGAGCCGCACCGTGGTAGCTGTGCTCGTGTGTTGCAGCCGGTTGGCGCCCACCAGCGCCCCCGCTTTCTTCAGCGATTCGGTGTACGCCTGATAGGCGGCAACGCCTTGCTGCCGCTCGCTGTCGGTCATTCTGTTCCAGCCGTTTTCTTCCGAGTAGATCATCAACAGGTATTCCATTTGAGCCTCCGTTATGGGGTTGAGGCGGACGAATCGAATCGGGCCGCCATCACAATGACGCGCGGGCCGCATGCTGATGGACAGGGGGTGTCGAAAAAAGTGTGGAAGGTCGCGGGGGCACATGCTTCATTGCGAAGAAAGCGTTTGAGTTCCACCCGCTCGACCGTGTTGTGCAAAGCATTGTCGATCGGGTGATGCGCATTGTCGAGTTGTGGTGATGAGGCTGGTCTGCATCGGATGCCAACTGTGGCTCGAACGCGGAATTCGAGGTGGTACCGCATCTAGTGTAAACGCCAGGTTACGCTTATGAATTCAAATGTATACTTGTGGATATATAAGAATCCAATATGTATTTCGTGTATTCCCTGAAAAAGCACGGACTTGCTCATCCTGGACGAGCCCGACTGCCCGAAGTGGAGACAGATCGTATGGATTGCCAACCTGGTCGGAGCCGTGGTTGTCTGAGGACGGTGTGGTTCGCCGCCGCGATGTCGATTACATTAATTGCCGGTGCGACGGCGCGAGCGGCGGACAACAGCTATCCGGTCCAGCCGATCCGCATTCTCGTTGGCGAATCACCTGGCGGTGCGACGGACATCATCGCGCGTCTCGTCGCGAAGAACATGACGCGCGAACTCGGGCAGTCCGTCATCGTCGAGAATCACACGGGCGCAGCGGGTTCGATTGCGTCGACTGTCGTCGCGCATAGCCGTGCGGACGGCTACACGCTTGCCGTCGTGTCGAGCAGCTACGCGATCAACCCGAGCTTCATGAAGCTCTCCTACGATCCGCAGACCGATCTGGTGCCGGTCAGTCTGCTGGTACGCGCACCGTTTCTGCTGGTGACGAGCCCGTCGCTGAAGGTCGGTGATGTAAAGGCACTGCTCGCGCTCGCTGCGCAGAAACATGGCGCGCTCACCTATGCGTCGGGCGGCACCGACAGTTCCGATCACCTGGCCGGCGTGCTGTTTTCGAGTCTGTCGAAACAGAAGATGACGCATGTGCCGTATCGCGGTGCCGGGCCCGCGCTTATCGACGTGATGTCAGGGCAGGTTGCGTTTCAGTTCGCCAGCGTGCTGTCCGCGACGCCGTTCGTGAGACAGGGCCAGTTGAAGGCGCTGGCTGTATCGAGCGGAACGCGGCTGCCTTCCGCGCCGCAGATTCCCACCGTTGCGGAGTCGGGTGTGCCCGGCTACGAAGCGCTGACGTGGTACGGACTCGTCGCGCCGAAAGGCACACCACCCGACGTCATACAGAAGTTGACCGCTGCGGCGCACGCGGCCGTCAACGAAGCATCGGTGCGCGCGCAGATCGTCAACGAAGGCGCTGAGCCGGTCGGCAGCAGCGGGCCGGAATTTGCGTCGTTTCTCGCGAATCAACTGACGAAATTCCACGGACTCGTTTCGATCGCCAATGGCAGCGGCGGTTGATCACGCTGTTTTCGCCGGGTTTCGCCACGCTATCGACACCTCAGGAAAAGGTCGCTCACGATGATCATTGAACGAATCGAAGTTATCGTCACCGACTTGCCGGTACGTCTGCAGCGCCTTCGATCCACCGGCATCTACGACACGGGCGCGAGTGGCGCGCTGCTCGGCAAGCCGGTGATGGTGAAGATTCATGCGGAAGGCGTCGTTGGCTATGGGCAGATTCGCCCGCTCACACCGCATCATTCGATGGCCGACACGTACGGCAGCATCATTACCGCGGTGCGCGATCTGTATGGCCCGCGTTTGATCGGCCGGCGTCTGACCGAGCTCGAGCAGTTGCAGATCATCTTCGACGAAGCGGCGCCGCAGAACTTCAACGCACGCGCATTGATCGATCACGCGTTTCACGACGCGCTCGGCAAGGCGCTGAATCTGCCGGTCTATGACCTGATCGGTGGTTTGTGTCAGCCGCGAATTCCACTCGAATGGTCTGTGAGCATGGCCGACGATCCGTCGAAGATGATCGCCGATGCCGAGCGTGCAATTGGCGAATTCGGCATTCGTGTGCTGTGCCTGAAGGCGGGACATCGCGACGGCTGGCGGCGCGATGTCGAGAATTTTCTCGCGGTCCGCGAGACAGTTGGCGACGACATAACGATCGGCATGGACCCGAATACAGGCTGGACTGTCAGCGAAACCTTCCGCGTGCTCAACGCGCTCGCAGGCGCAGGTCTCGACTATCTCGAGCAGCCGGTGGGGAAACACGATCTCGATGGCATGGCGCGTATCCGAGCCGCTGCGCACGGTGTACCGCTCATGGCCGACGAGGCGTGCTGCTCGCTCGCCGACGCGCACGCGATCATCGCCGCGAAAGCCGCCGACGTACTCTGCATCAAGCTCTATAAGCATGGCGGCATCACGACGGCGCGCAAGATTGCCGCGCTCGCCGAGGCGGCGTCGCTGCAGATCAATTGCGGCGGTCTCGCGGTGCTGTCGCAACTGGAAGCGGCCGCGGGCGCGCATTTCTACGCGAGCCGGCCCGCGAAGCGCGTCATGCCTGCTGGTGAATTCATCTTCGGGCTGGGGGTGATGGGATCCGATCCGTTGGTCGGAGAAACGGATTTCGTTGTGCGCGACGGCCATGCGAACGTGCCGCGCGGTCCCGGCTTCGGCGTGACGGTCGACGAACGCGCGGTCGAGCGTACGACGCTTGCCAGAGAGGTTGTCGCATGAGCATGGCTAGCTCGCTCGCAACGCGCGATACGCGCGTGACTGAAGCGCTTGCCGCGTGGACGGCAGCGTTGCGATTCGAGGCGATTCCCGCCGATGTCGTCGCGCACGCGAAACTGTGCCTCATCGATGCGCTCGGCTGCGGGCTATACGGCGCGCGTCAACCGTGGGGCGTGATGGCTGCCGAGACTGCATCGGCATTCGGTGGCCGTGACGCGACGCTGTTCGGCAGTGCGTCGCGTGCGAGCGCGCCGGACGCGGCGCTCGCCAATGGCACCGCGATCCATGGTTTTGAAGTCGACGACGTGCACGTCACGTCGTCGTTGCATCCCGGCTCGGTGACGATTCCTGCGGTGCTTGCGACCGCCGAGTTGCGCCGCGCGTCGGGCGCACAGTTGCTGACGGCGGTCATCACCGGCTATGAAGCGGGCATCCGCGTCGGCATCTGTGCGGGCCTTACGCATTCGACGAGCGGCTATCACGTGACGGGCACGGTCGGCACACTTGCATCATCGGCCGCGGTGGCACACGTGTTGGCGCTCGATGCGCGCGCTACGCTGCATGCACTCGCGATCGGCGCGACTCAGGCCGCCGGTCTCTACGCGGCGCGCATGGGCGCAATGGCCAAGCGCTTTCACGCTGGACGTGCGGCGCAAAGTGGCGTGATCGCCGCGTATCTCGCACAGCGTGGTTTCACCGGCAGCGATGTTGCAATTGAGGCACCGTTCGGCGGCTTCATGAGCACGCTGCGCGGCCAGTTCGATCCCGCGACGATCGTCGATGGGCTCGGCGAGCGGTGGGAAACGAAGCAGGTCGGCTTCAAGGTCTACGCCGCATGTGCGAGCGCACACACCACCGTCGATGCGCTTGATGCGCTGATGAAGCGCGGCCTTACCGCCGAACGCCTTGCGCGTCTTCGCATCGGTTTGAGCAAGAAGGGGTTCACGAATATCGGCTGGCCATACACGCCGACGGAAGTTGTGTCCGCGCAGATGAGCGGCTATTACACCGCGGCGGTCAAGCTGCTCGACGGTGACGCATTCGTCGATCAATACCGGCCGGAACGCATCGCGGATCCGGCGGTGCTCGCGTTGATCGACAGGATCGAGATTTATCACGATCCGGCGCTTGACGCGGGCGGTGCGGAAAAACGCCATACCGCGCAGGTGAGCGCGCAACTCGTCGATGGCAGCGAGATGAACGTGCGGATCGAGCATCGTCTCGGCAGCGCACAACGGCCGCTCGGCGCAGACGTGATCCGTGCAAAGTTCGTGAGGCTCGCCGCTTCGGCGCTCGGCGCGCAGGCCGCGCATCGCATTCTCGCTTTCGTCGACGATATCGAAGGCGCCGACGACCTGTCGCCGCTGTTTTCGATGCTGTCGGCAATATCTAACGGCTAAACGACGTTTTGTCGTTTGAGTTGACAAAACAGGTGGCGTCGCTTGCGTGTATACGCGAGTGGAGAAGACAAGCTGCATTGCAGCGAAGCTCAATCCCATCGGTTGTCGATATCGCAACGCTACAGTCTGCCTGAACACACGTATTTTTGCGCGCTTCAATCATTTCAGTGCAGCAGCGGTTGCCGTTTCGGTGGTTTCCGGCGCATCTTGTGTTCTCCGTGTATACACGAGGTTTTCCGTAAAGAATTCATGTGTATACTCATGTATAAATAAACGTGATTTCCTTCTTACGTCAGGATATGAACGCTCAAACCGCTGGAAGCCGCCTTCGTCAGTTGATGGCGCGTAAGGAAAAAGTGCTGTCGGTGTTGCATCCGCCGTCCGCCGCGCTCGCGCGCATCATGGATCAGACCGGTTGCGAAGCGGGTTTTGTCGGTACCGGCAGTGTGGTCGGTTCGTACACGGGGCTTGCCGACGTCGGCTCACTGTCGATGCCGGAGTGCGTACAGGTTGCCGGCTGGATCGCGCAATCGGTGCGCTTCCCCGTGATCATGGATGGAGACACGGGACACGGCGGCATCATGGCCGTACGCCGAATGGTGCGTGAATGCATACGCGCAGGTCTCGCCGGCGTGCGAATCGACGATCAACCGCTCGAAGGCAAGCGCCGCACGCAGACGGCTGGCATCGAGGTTGTGCCAGTGGAGCAGGCGGTGGCGCGCTATCGCGCCGCCGTCGAGATGCGCGATGAACTCGATCCGAGCTTCGTGATCATGGCGCAGTGCTATGCGCGCGATGCGACCAACAGCAGTCTCGACGATACGATTTTGCGTCTGCGCGCATATCGCGAAGCCGCGGGCGTTGACTGGGTGCAACTGGAGTCGCCGCATTCGCTTGAGGAGATCCGTCAGTGCCGCGCGAGCGTCGATGGTCATTTTTCCTTCATGAAGGGCAAATTGCCGCGCTATCTGAGCGCGCAAGAGCACCTCGAACTCGGTACCAATCTCGCATGGTATCCAGGCTTCACGCACCACGTGATCTGGGCGGCGCTCGGCGATTTCATGAAGGCGTTCAATGAAAAGGGTATGGCGGCCTGGGACGAATTCGAGCAGGCGCGTCGCGACGATCCTTACATCGTTCCCGGTCCCGGCAGAAATGGCGAGGGCGCGGAGAAACAGGCGGAACTGGAAGCGCGTTATCAGGCGATCGATCTGAGCGCATTCCGTCGGTGAGAAGTTACTCGAAAAACAATAGATAACGACAACAGATCTGGAGACAGCAGGACAATGAAAAAGTCACTCTTATATGGAGCGCTCGCGTTCAGTCCGATCGCGGCGTTCGCGCAGTCTTCGTCAGTCACGCTGTACGGTATTGTCGACACCGGTATCGTGTTCGAATCGGGCGGACCAAAGGGCTGGGGTGTCAACATGTCGAGCGGCGTGCAGGACGTGAGCCGCTGGGGCATCAAGGGCGAGGAGGCGCTCGGCGGTGGCTACTCGGTGATCTTCAAGCTCGAGGACGGCATTCTTGTCAACAATGGCCAGACCGATACGGCTAATGCGGCATTCAGCCGCGTTTCGTACGTGGGTATCAGTAGCCCTTACGGAACGGTCACCGCTGGCCTCGATTTCACCCCGATCTATCTGGTGCTGTCGCCGCTTACACCGTTCGGTAATGCGTTCGGCGGGTCGCCCGGTCAATTGATGGCCGGCGAAAAGGGCGGTACGCGCGCGCCGAACCAGATCATCTACCACAGCCCGGATTTCTACGGCTTCAAGGCGAATGTTGCATATGGCTTCGGCAATGTGGCGGGCAGCATCGGCGATTCGCAGCAGTTCGGCTTTTCGCTCAGCTACAAGATCGGGCCGGCGACGTTCGAATGGGGTCACCAGCAGGTCAACAATTCAACGTCGACCGATACGTCGCGCAATGATCTGATCACTGGCCGTTACGACTTCGGCTTCGCAACGGCGCATGTCGGCTTCGGCATTAGTCGTGGCATGGGCACGACCAACAGTCGTGATTTCCTGATCGGTTTCAGCAAGCGCGTCGCGGCTGTGCATGAGTTCTATCTCGCGTATCAGCACAAGAACGACTTGAACCAGCACCAGTTCAACGCTACCGGCATCATCGCCGATTACGGCTATTTCATATCGAAGCGCACGAATCTGTACGTCGCGGCGTTCTGGCTCAGCAATCACCGCTTCACGACGACGAAGTTCGGCACAGGCGATCGTGAACTGGATATTGGTATTCGCCATCTTTTTTAATAAGCAATTTAGTTCGGTATCTTAAATATGGTGAAGATGCAGGGCAGGCTCGAAGATCGGCCGCCGCGCGAGTCGATGGAATACGACGTGGTGATCGTCGGCGGCGGCCCGGCCGGGCTGTCGGCGGCGATCCGCCTGAAGCAGCGCGCCGCCGCGCAGGGCGTCGAGCTTGGCGTGTGCGTACTCGAAA